>JAPVWS010000151.1 GCA_027493295.1 Candidatus Versatilivorator vitaminiformans
CCACCACCTCGCCTTCGCCGGTCGTGACCCGGTAACGAACCCCCGGCGCCGTCGTGATCAGTGAGAGATCGAATTCCCGCTCCAGCCGTTCCTGGACGATCTCCATGTGGAGGAGTCCCAGAAATCCGCAGCGAAACCCGAAACCCAGGGCAGTGGAGGTCTCCGGCTCGTAGAAGAAGGATGAGTCGTTCAACCGCAGTTTTTCAAGCGCATCCCTGAGGGCCGAATACTGGTTGGGCTCGATGGGGTAAAGGCCGGAGAAGACCATGGGCTTGATTTCCTGGAAACCGGGGAAGGGAACACGGGTGGGGTTGGCGTCCTCGGTGAGGGTATCGCCGATCTGAGTGTCGGAAACCTTCTTGATATTGGCGATGACAAACCCGACCTCTCCCGCCGAAAGCTCCGGAACCGCTTCCATCTTGGGGGTCTGCACCCCCACCCGCTCGACCTCGTAGGCTCGGCCGTTGGAGACCAGCCGGATCCTCATGCCCGGCCTGAGTGTGCCGTCGATCACGCGAACCAGGACGATGACCCCGCGATAGAGGTCGAACCAGGAGTCGAAAATCAGGGCTTTCAGGGGATCGGACCGGCTTCCCTGCGGGGCCGGGACCTCCCTGACGATTCCCTCCAGAACTTCCTGAACCCCGGTACCGTGTTTGGCGCTGACAAGCAGCGCGTTACTGGTGTCCAGCCCGATGACCTGCTCGATCTGTTCCTTGACGCGGTCGGGCTGGGCTCCCGGCAGGTCGATCTTGTTGATGACGGGAACGACCGTGAGGTTATTGTCGATGGCCAGGTAGGTGTTGGCCAGGGTCTGGGCTTCAACCCCCTGGGAAGCATCCACCACCAGCAGGGCACCCTCGCATGCCGCCAGGCTGCGGGAGACTTCATAGCTGAAGTCGACGTGTCCGGGGGTGTCGATCAGATTCAGGATGTAGTCGGTTCCGAGGCGACCGCGGTATTTCAGGCGTACCGCATGGGCCTTGATGGTAATCCCGCGCTCCCGTTCCAGATCCATGTCGTCCAGGACCTGTTCGGCCATCTCGCGTTGGGACAACGTGCCCGTGAGTTCGAGCAGGCGGTCGGCCAGGGTCGATTTGCCGTGGTCGATGTGGGCGATGATGGAGAAGTTTCTAATGCGGGCAGGATCCATGCTCGGCTTGGCGGCCTCCGGTGCGCTGGCTTCGCGGTCTCGGACCGAATTCAGTGCGCTTTACTAGCCCAGCGCGCTTGTGCTTGTCAAATGCTTTGCAGGTTTCCTCCGCAGGACGGCTGCAGAGCAGGTTTTTCTTGACAACCGCATAGGTATCGAATAGTTTCGGGGATTTGTGCGTCGGTGCGTCTTGAACCTGGAATGTCCCATGGCGACCTATCAACCCAAAGCAGCCGAACTCCAGCGGAGATGGTATCTGGTTGACGCTCGAGACGTGGTTCTGGGGCGTTTGGCGACCCATGTGGCCACCCTGCTCATCGGCAAGGGAAAACCAACCTGGGCTCCCCACCTGGATATGGGCGATCACGTGATTGTGGTCAATGCCGAGAAGGTCAGGCTGACCGGAAATAAATGGGAGCAGAAGGTCTATTACCGCCACTCGGGCTATCCGGGGGGGATCAAGGCGGTGAAGGCCAAGGATCTCCGGGCGAAGCGGCCGGACCGAATGGTGGAAGGGGCAGTCAAGGGCATGCTGCCCAAATCCCGGCTGGGCCGGGCCATGGCCAAAAAGCTGAAGGTGTACCGGGGAGAGGTTCATCCTCATGATGCCCAGAAACCGGAACCTTCGCAAGTGCCTCAATAGGTGTTCGGACGGTTAAAGGAGCCAATGCATGGAGGCGTTAGTTCAATACTACGGAACGGGACGGCGCAAGTCCTCGACGGCGCGCGTCTACTTGAGGCCGGGTCAAGGTGAGTTTCTCATCAATCGTCGTTCCATGGAATCATACTTCAAGAACCTGACTCTGAGAATGTTGGTGAAGCAGCCCTTCGAGGTTACCGAGACCTCGGGAAAGTTCGACACGATCGTCAACGTGAACGGGGGTGGGCCTACCGGACAGGCTGGAGCCGTCCGGCACGGAATCGCCCGCGCCCTGCTCGAATACGACGGCGAGCTGAGGAAGACCCTCAAGAAAAGCGGCTTCCTGACCCGGGATTCCCGCATCAAGGAGCGAAAGAAATACGGGCAGCCTGGAGCCCGCAAGCGTTTCCAATTCTCCAAGAGATAACCCTAGAATGCTCAGGAGGTTTGCTTGGCATCTGTCTCGATGAAAGAACTTTTGGAGGCCGGGGTCCACTTCGGCCACCAGACCAGGCGCTGGAACCCCAAGATGAAGCCCTATATTTTTGGGGAGCGCAATGGAATCTATATCATTGATCTGCAAAAGACCTTGCGCATGTTCAAGGAGGCCACCCGCTTCATCACCGAGGTGGCGGCTCAGGGCGGGGCCCTTCTTTTCGTCGGGACCAAGCGCCAGGCGCAAGATGCCGTTGCCGAGGAGGCCCGACGGTGTGGCATGTTCTATGTCAACCAGCGTTGGCTGGGGGGATTGCTGACCAACTTCGTCACCATCAAGAAATCGGTCGCACGGTTGAAGGAGTTGGATGAAATGTCGACCGACGGCCGATACGAGCTCCTGTCCAAAAAGGAGGTGGCCCGGCTGGAACGCGAGCGCCGGGGACTCGAGAAAAACCTCTCGGGGATCAAGGACATGAAGTCGCTTCCCCGCATTCTATTCGTGATCGACTCCAAGAAGGAAGAGATTGCCGTCCGCGAGGCCAACCGGCTGCAAATTCCGGTGGTGGCGGTGGTCGATACCAATTGCGACCCGGATCGCATCGATCACGTGATTCCGGGGAATGACGATGCGTTGCGAGCCATCAAGCTCTTCACCTCCAAGGTGGCCGACGCAGTGGTCGACGGTACGGGCGTCTTGAACAAGGCCGAGGCCCCGGAGGAGGCGGCCAATGACGGCAGCCAGGCCGCGCCCGAGGGCGAATCGGCTTCGGAGAAGGATGTTCCCCCGGTCGAGAGTGGCGGCGAGGCCCAGGACGTGGCCTGAGGATTAGGGCGAACGGATTGCCGCAGGCCGGACCTGGCTGGAATTTGCAGTCGGGGTGTGATTTCCCTCTGTTCTTCCTCTACCCATTCTTTCCCCGCGAACCGTTTCCCAGCCCAACCCGAAGCACACCAGGACAGAAAACGCCAGCCACCGGATGTTGTCAAGTCAGGCGCCGCCTTCCAGGCGCCCGCAAAGTGATTCATAAGCGATAATCTTGTTTGAGAGGATGTGGAAATGGCCATTACAGCCCAACAAGTCAAGAGTCTGCGAGAGAGAACCCAGGCCGGAGTGCTGGACTGCAAGTTGGCGCTACAGGAAGCCGAGGGAGACTTCGAGAAGGCGACCGTCATTCTCAGGAAAAAGGGTTTGGCGGCGGCTGCCAAGCGGGCCGACCGAGCTACCGCGGAGGGGTTGATTTTTGCCTACATCCACCCCGGTGACAGCCTGGGAGTCCTGGTAGAGCTGAACTGCGAAACCGATTTTGTAGCCAAGACCCCGGAGTTTCGGGACCTGGTCAAGGACATCGCCATGCACATCGCCGCCATGGCGCCAAGGTATGTGCGCCGGGAGGATGTGCCCCAGGGCGAGACCGATCAGGAAAAGGAGATCTATCGATCCAAGGCCTTGGCCAGCGGCAAGCCGGAGAAGATCGTGGAGCGGGTGGTTGAAGGCCAGCTTGGCAAGTTCTTTGGCGAGGTGTGTCTGCTGGAGCAGCCTTTTGTCAAGGATCCCTCGATCACGGTAGGACAACTGGTGGCCGACCGGATAGCCTCCACCAAGGAGAATATCAACCTGCGGCGATTCGTGCGGTTCAAGCTGGGAGAAGGGCTGCAGAAGAGATCAACCGACTTTGCCGGAGAGGTGGCGGCTCAATTGGACTGAGTTCATCGGAGAGCCTGTGGCGTCGCCCGTGTACAAGAGAGTTCTGCTAAAGCTGAGTGGTGAAGCCCTGATGGGGAAACAGGCGTTTGGGGTCGACCCCCAGGTTGCCGGAACCATCGCACGGGAAGTGCGTGAGGTGCACCGCCTGGGCGTGGAAGTCGCCATCGTCATCGGGGGCGGCAACATATTTCGGGGACTGTCTGCTACCGCGCAGGGGATGGAGCGGGTGTCGGGCGACCTCATGGGAATGCTGGGTACCGTGATCAACGCCATCGCTCTGCAGGACGCCCTGGAAAAGGTGGGTGTGTTTACCCGGGTCCTGTCGGCCATCGAGATGCGCGAAGTGGCCGAACCCTTTATCCGCCGGCGCGCCATTCGGCATCTGGAAAAACGCCGGGTGGTCATCTTTGCGGCCGGCATCGGCAATCCCTATTTTTCGACCGACACGGCGGCGGCGCTGAGGGCCATGGAGGTCAAGGCGGAGGTGATTCTGAAAGCTACCAAGGTCGACGGGATTTTCAATGCCGACCCGATGAAGGTGAAAGATGCCAGCATGTTCGACCGAATCAGCTATATCGATGTGATCGGCAAGGGTTTGAAGGTCATGGACGCCACCGCCATATCCTTGTGCATGGAGAACCGAATGCCGATCGTTGTTTTCAACCTGGGGAACAGCGGCAACATCAAGCGGGCCGTTCTCGGGGAAAAGATTGGAACCGTCGTCAAGGTGTAAGCCCATGATCAAGGATGTCATCAAGAACACGGGAACCCGCATGGAGAAGGTGGTTGAGGATCTCCGCCGCTATCTGGCCACGGTGCGCACCGGGCGCGCCTCGGTCTCGTTGCTGGATCCGATCAGCGTGGACTACTACGGGACGGCGACTCCCATCAGCCAGGTGGGAACGCTGGCTGCTCCGGATTCGACCCTGCTCACCGTGCAGCCCTGGGATATCTCTCTTCTGCCGGCCATTGAGAGAGCCATCCTGGCGTCGGACCTGGGCTTGAACCCCGCCAACGACGGCAAGATCATCCGTATTCCCATTCCCCCATTGAACGAAGAGCGCCGCAAGCAGTTGGCCCGACATGTCGGCAAGGTGCTGGAGGAGCATCGAACAGCCCTGCGCCACATCCGGCGGGACGAGAACGATGTCCTGAAGAAGATGTTAAAGGACAAGGAACTCTCGGAAGACGACGAACGCAAGGGTTTGGAGGAAATCCAGAAACTGACCGACCGATTCGTGGCGCGCCTGGAGGAACTGGCCAAGAGGAAAGAAGAGGAGATCCTTACGATTTAGTGATTGGTTGTTAGTGGATAGTGGCCCTCCGTCCCATACGACGGGACGGATCATACAGAGTGAAACAGGGACCTGAAAAGAAGCTCGGAGACTGGGGCCCCATCGGGACGCCACGATTGCCCCCCTCCGGTTCGCCTGCGGGCTGGCGCCCTTGTCTCACCGACTCCCCCTCAAGGGGGGAGTGATACCAGAGCGTTGTTGCAGGCCTCAAGAATCACTCCCCCCTTGAGGGGG
>JAPVWS010000152.1 GCA_027493295.1 Candidatus Versatilivorator vitaminiformans
GTAGTAGACGGCGTTTCGGACCACGTTCTCAACGGCGCTTCTCAACAACTCTCGATCGCCCACGGCGACGCAGTCCTGGCTGGAGAGGATGCGTACGTCCTTCCCCGAGCCACGGGCTTCGTATTCGGCATCGGCAACCACCTCTGCCAGCAGTTGGTCCAGGGCAATGTCGTTGCGGGCAGGCGCCATGGTGCCGCTTTCGATTCGACTGAGAGTCAACAGGTGGCCGATAAGCTCGTTGAGGCGTCCCGCTTCCAGCTCGATACGGTCCAGTTCATCGTCGGATCGGCCCTTCATGCGCTGGCGAATCAGCGCCAACGCCACATTGAGGCGAGCCAGGGGAGAGCGCAGCTCGTGGGAGATGTCGCTCAACAGGCGACGCTGGGCGTCCACCATGGTCTGGATGCGTTCGGCCATTTGGTCGAAATCGTGGCCGAGTTCGGTCAGTTCGTCCTGACGGCCGCCCGGAGCCTTTCCGACCCGGGCGGCCAGGTCTCCGTCCGCCAGTTTCCGGGTCGCCGCCCGAAGCTTCTTCAGGGGAGCGGTCAGATAGCAGGCCAGGCCATAGCAGACCAGGCCGGCCGTCAGAAACACGGCCAGGATGCGAAGCACCTGGGTCTGGATGTCGGCGTCCAGAATGCCCAGGGCTCTCAGGATAAGTGGCGGCCGCCGGGGGCGTCCGGGTGGGTTCCCCGGAAATCGGGCCCGGATGTCCCCCGCCAGGACGAACCGGCGGCCCGCGGGCGAAACAACGCTCTGGGCCACCAGGCGTTCTCCCTGTACGATCTCCACCAGGCGATCGTTACTTTGGGCCGCCCTTGTCGCCAGGGTCCTGACCCGACGTGATGGAGCGGGTCCGGCCAGAAGCTCTCCCTCTTCGTTCAGGAAGGAAACATTGAAACGGCGCCGCCGATTGAGTCGATTGATGTATCGCCTCAGGCCCGAGGGGCCGTCCCTTTCCAGGATGTCGGCCGCCGATTGCGCAACCAGGGGCATGGTCATCCCGATCCATTGGCGCTCCTGGCGCTCGGCCTGCTCCGAGATGGTGGCTCGGGTGGTGAAATAGAGCGCCAGGCCGACCAGCGCCATGGCTGCCCAGAACCAGATGAAGATCTTCAGAACGAGACTACGCATGATTTTGCTGACTGGTCGGGCCGAGGCCTGGCCTCCGTCTCTCCTCTTTGCTATGGACCTGGATTGGGATAGACGTAGCCGACTCCGCGAACCGACTTGATTCGTTCGACTCCATTGACGTGACGGCCCAGTTTCTTCCTCAGGTTGCTTACGTGCATGTCGATGCTGCGATCGAAAGGGTCGAACTCGCGTTCCAGCAGGGTTTGCACCAGTTCCTCACGGGGCAACACCTGTCCGGCCGACCTGAGCAGCATTTCCAGGAGGTTGAACTCCAGCGTGGTCAGCACCACCGGTTGGCCGTCCCGCATCACCTTCCAGGCATTCTTGTCCAGCTCGATATCTCCCACCTTCAGGAGCGGATGACGAGCGTTTTCAGGCTCGAGCTCTCTGTTGGGCCGGGAGCGGCGGGAAACGGCCCGGATGCGCGCCACCAGTTCGTGGGGATTGAAGGGTTTGCCCAGGTAGTCGTCGGCTCCGATCTCGAGTCCCACGATTCTCTCCACGTCCTCGGCTCTGGCCGACAGCATGATTACCGGGATGGGGGATTCAGCTCGGATGCGACGCAGGACGTCGAATCCGTTGACGCCGGGCAACATTACATCCAGGACCACCAGGGAGTAGTCGCCCGAGAGGCCTCGTTTGATGCCTTCCTCTCCGTGGTTGACGGAATCCACCTGGAACCCTTCCGCTTCCAGATACCTGGTGACCAGTGAACAGAGTTCGGTGTCGTCGTCGACGACCAGCAAACGATCCATGGTGACCTCGATGGGTGGCAGCACCGTCCGGGGCGCCCCGGGACAATTAAGGGTACTGTTTTGGATCGGTTGACCTCAACTGTCAAGAAAACGGATTGACAAAACTCTACAGAACGCTGACGCACTCTTTACACCCCCTTCGCCGGGAGCGACGTATATATGGGTAAGAGTCAGGCGAGGAGCGAGGTTGCTGTCAAGGCTCTTGAAAATTCCAGAAAAGGAGGAAATTCCAATGTTTCAAACTTCAAACAAAACTCAAACCGGAAGGATCCTGGCAAGAGGCGTGGTGGTCTCGGTCTTCGCTCTGGCGTCGATTCTCCTGGCGGAATCCGCGTTTGGCCAGTTCGCGGGCTTCAGGGGTGGAGGTGGTCGGGGGGAGGGTCCCGGCGGCAAGGGCAGGATCGGGATGCGGGGTGCGATGATGGTCGAGTTCCTGGGTTTGACCGAAGCCCAACAGGCCGACATCAAGAAAATCCGAAAGGCCGCCCGGGATCAATCCAAACCGATTCGCAAGCAACTGCGGACCAACCGCAAGGCTCTGGGAGAAGCCGTCAAGGCAGGGGACACGACCAAGATCGACACTCTGGCCACCAAGCAGGGAAAGCTCCAGGGACAGTTGGTGGCAATCGGCGCCAACACGCGGTTGGATGTCAAGAATGTCCTGACGCCGGAGCAGCAGCAGAAGTGGACTTCGTTTCAAGAGAAGCTTAAGGCCCGTTGGGAAGAGCGCAGGGAACGCAGACACCAGCGTCGCGGCGGCGGCCCCGGCGGAGAGTAATCGCTGGACATCGCCCCCACGGGGTTTGCCATTCTGGAAACGTTGGTTTGGGCCCGACTCTCCGGTCGGGCCCAATCTTGTTGGTGTGGGCTCGGACTGGAGAGGATCGAACGCAATGATCGGCGGTCAACCAGAAATGAAATTGAAAAAGGGAGGAAGAGATGGGAACCAATAGAGCCGTCGTGTTCTCGGCGATCCTGGTTTTGGGGCTGTCCGTGGAGCTGCTGGCGGGTGAAAAACCCAATTTCTCCGGCACCTGGATCCTGGACCCCGAGAGGAGTGAGATGGGCAGGGGAGGACGCGGTTCCGGCACAGGCCGTTTCGGGGCCGGCAGATCCCGTGAAGGCGGCCGGCAGAGGGGCGGCGGTCCCGGCAGGCGCGGCATGGGTCGCATGGGCCGGGGAGGCCTGAGGGGTCCCTTGACCATCGATCACAAGGAGGGGATGCTCGTCATCCGACAAACCATGAATTTTGGGGGCGAAGAAAGGGTCCGGACATCCAGGTTCGCCACGGACGGAAAAGAGTCGACCAACCCGGGGTTCGGCGGCATGTCCACACCGTCCAAGACCTATTGGGAAGGGAATCGGCTGGTGACCGAATCCAGCATGGAAACCCCCATGGGGCTAATGCAGTCAAGGGAAGTTCGCAGCCTCTCCGATGACGGCCAGACCATGACCGTGGTCAGAACCACCACGGGCGGACCGCGGGAACGGACTCAGAGGTTGGTCTACGTGAAGCAAGCGGCGCGCTGAACCGGCGGCGATCGGAAAGCCCGATACTTGCGGGGCCTCTCCCAATGGTCTCTCCGCAAGGCCATTGGAAGAGCGGGTCCGGTCTTGACGAATCTTTACGATAGGTTGACCGACTCTTTACCTCGTTTGCGCCTCGTTCGGCATCTGATCTTGTGGGTAAACAATCTACGGGGCGTGGAACCCGAGAAGGAGGAAGTCATGCAGTTTCTCAAGAAATATGTGATCACACCCTGTTTGGCCATAAGCCTTGTCGGCGGCGTGCCTTCGTTTGCGAAGGCCCGCAAGAACTCCGATCTGGACGAGATCGGGAATCGAAACGTCAACAAGGGGAGCTGGAACATCATTTCGATCGAGAAGGAGATCGCTCTGGGCCGTCAGCTCTCCCGGCAGATCGAACGTCAAGTCAAGCTTGTCGAGGATCCTGAAGTCACCGAGTACATAAACCGGGTCGCCCAGAACCTGGTGCGCAATTCCGACGCCAAGGTGCCCTTCACCATCAAGGTGATCGACTCGGAAGAGATCAATGCCATGGCTCTACCCGGGGGATTCCTCTACGTCAACAGCGGACTGATCACCGCAGCCGACAGCGAATCCGAGATTGCCGGCGTGATGGCCCACGAGATTGCCCATGTGACCGCCCGCCACGCCACCGAGCAGCAGACCAAAGCCACCATCGCCAACTACGCCATGATCCCCCTGATCTTTCTCAGCGGAGGCATTGCGTCGGCGATCTACAATGCATCCAGCTTCCTGATTCCGATGCAGTTCCTGCGGTTCAGCCGCAAGGCGGAAACCGAGGCGGACTACCTGGGGCTTCAGTACATGTACAAGACCGGTTACGACCCCACCGGGTTCGTTTCCTTCTTTGAGAAACTGCAGTCCAAGAAGAAGAAAAAGAAGGGCAAGCTGGCCACGGCCTTCTCGACTCATCCGCCTACGCACAAGCGCATCAAGAAGACTCAGGCGAATATTGAGGAGATTCTTCCGGAACGGGAACAGTACGTGATCAACACCACCGAGTTTGACAGGATCAAGGCCAAGCTTATCGCCATGGAAAATGCCAGGAGACCCTCCTCGGGAGAGACAGAAGGGCGACCGAGCCTGAAGCGTCGCACCCCCGGCGAGGTCGGAGTGGAGGACGAACCTCAACCGGAAGATGACGATCGTCCCCGGTTGAAGCGCCTCTCCTGAGCCTGAGCGATTGTCGGGGAGCCTTCGCCGCTACGACGACGTCACGGAATGAAGCCCACCCGGGAGCGCGGGCGTCCCGCCCGCACTCCCGGGTGGCGCCTCTTCCATTGGCTCTTGCACCTTGAGGGACGCCGCGATTGCCCCCCACCGGTTCGACTGCGGGCGGAGCCCTTGTCTCACCGACTCCCCCTCAAGGGGGGAGTGATACTCAAGCGTTTTATGCAGGCCTCAAGTATCACTCCCCCCTTGAGGGGGAGTCGCAGAAGCCGAGCCGCAGGCGAAGGCTGATGCGGAGGGGGGCAATCGCGACGCCGCAAACCTGCGGCTTCCTGAGTTACGGCGTTTGTCTCAGGCAAGCATTGTCGCCGGCCTGGCGGCTCTGGCCGAGCCTGTATCGCGGTCAACTCTCAATATCCGGACGCTGGGGGCGCTCGGGACGTCCCTGCCGTCGATCCCTGCCGCCGAATCTCCCGCCTTCCCGGCCGGGAGAACGGCCGCGCCTTCTAGCGCGCATCTGATTCATTGCCTCTCGGAACTCGGCCAGCGTCACCGCGCCGTCCCCGTCTGAATCCATCCTTCCCAGATTGCCGCGCATTCGTTCCGGGATCTCTTCGCCGCTGAGCTTGCCGTCGCCATCGGCATCGAGCCGCTGAAAGATCCGGGCAGGATCGAAACCGCCACGGCCCCGGCGCCGGCGCTGGCCATCGAATCGACCCGGGCCGGGCGGCGCTTGCGAAGCTGAAGGGGTTTCCGGGACCTCCGGAACAGGGGCGGCTTCAGCCGGTCGCCCAGCGGAACTGTCCTGATCCTCCTTGAGTGTCAGGCAGTAGAGATTGCGGTTGGAACGCAGGTACAGGCGACCCTGGCTGATGGCCGGCGTGGCGCTGAAGTCCTCGCCCTCTTCTCCCATGCGGTTGACGGCCAGGAGTTCGAATCGCTCGCTGGCCTTGAGCACGTAGACCTGTCCGGAGCGCGTCACAAAATAGATTTTGCCGTCGCCAATGACGGGAGATGAGTAATCGCCTCCAAAGCCGCCTCTTCTGGAGCCTCTCCGAGTTGCAGGGCCGGCGCTGTCGGCGCTCAGGCGGGCCTTGTAGATCTCGCTGCCGCTTGCAGCGTCGATACAGGTGACGATTCGGTTCGAGAATGTGTAGAGCCGCCCCTGGTAGAGGATGGGTGTCGCCGTCCGGTTGGCGTGACGGGCAGACCAGACGACGCGAGACCCGGTGACGTCACCCTTTCCTCCTGCCCGGACGGCTATCCCGCCGGCGCCCCCTGCGCCGGACTCGATGGCATAGACGATACCGTCATGGGAAATCGCGCTGGAATTGGCATTTCCGGATGACAGCCCCGAGGAATACCAACGCAGCCTGCCGGTGTTCGGGTTGAGGCCCCAGATCTCGCTGGGGACTGCGATCACCAGGTCTGTCCGGTTCAGGCCGGCCTCAGCCAGCGCGGGAGTGCCCCAGGTGGCGTTCAATCCTGCTGCCTCCTGTCTCCAGACCTCTTCCCCCGTCTTCCTGTTCAAGGCGACCAGGGCTTCGCTTTCGGCGCCGGCCGCAACAATGAGCAGGTCCTCGTAAAGGATGGGGCTGGAAGCGGACCCGCGGCCCTCGGGGTCCGATTCCGTTCCGATGTGCCTCTGCCAGACCTGCTTCCCTTCCATGTCGAAGCAAAAGGCTCCGCTCTTGCCGAAGAAGACATAGACGTGCTTTCCATCGGAGACCGGTGTGTGCGAGGCATAACCGTGTTCAGTGATCATCCCGCTGTAGCCGGTTTCCGGCAGTCGGGCCGCAATGGCTACCGACCAGAGGGTCTCGCCGCTGTGACGATCGATGCAGATCAGGTGACGGCGCAGTTGTTTCGGGTCACCGGGGTTTCTGCGATCCCTTCCGTATCCCGACCAGGAGGTTACAAAGATCTTGTCGCCGACCACGACGGGGCTGGAGGAACCCGGACCGGGCAGCGGAATCTTCCATTGCAGGTTACGGGTCCCGCTCCAGTGGGTGGGGAGGGAATGCCCTTCAGTGCTGACTCCATCGCCGTTCGGCCCTCTAAAACGAGTCCATTCGGCGCGAAGGTCGGACGACCACATAACCACGGAAACAGCCGCCATCAACTGAATTAACGGTTTTCGGCACACTGGGAAGCTCCTTTACCTGAGGGGGATTTCTTCGGTGTTCTGCCGGCTGGTGGGAAATTCTTCGACATCTGAAAGTAGAACGAACGGCCTTCCCGCCCGGTTTCACCGAAATTGCCGCGGCGACCCCTATCCCGCGACAGGCCGACCCCGCAGCGGTTCCGTCAACTCGACCACAAAACTTTACACGGGATTGACCGACTCTTTACATCGCTTTCGCCCTCACTTGCGTCTATAGAAATGTCAGTCGCAGCGGGTGGCGAGTCGGCCGTCCGAGTGCCTAAGCAAACGGGCCGTAAGCGATTCAACCCTCGGTTGGAATCCGGGCCGAAATTGGACAAGGAGGACCAGAACGATGAAGACAAGACAGAAGGTCACGATTTTCTTGGTGGCGGCGCTCATGAGCCTGCCGCTGGCGTCTTGGGCCGGTGACCTGGTACCGGCCAAAACCGAAGTTGAGAGTCCCGGGGCCCAGGACCAGAGGCCGCTGGAGGGAAAAATCCGGCACGAGCTGGTGATGCTCCCCTACTTCAGCGTCTTCGACCACCTCGCCTTTCAGCTCGATGGCGATGAGGTCCGGTTGCTTGGCCAGGTCACCAGCCCAAGCTTGAAGAATTCGGCGGGAAGAGTCGTTCAAGCCATCGAGGGAGTTTCCACCGTCGTAAACCAAATCGAGGTGTTGCCGAACTCTCCCAATGACGACCAGATACGACTGGCGGTTTACCGTGCCCTTTACAACCTGGACAGCCGCCTTTTCCCCTATAGCCTGGGCGAGTACGATGCCATCGGCATCATCGTGAACAAGGGAGATGTGACCCTGGTCGGCACGGTCATCAGTGAGTCGGACAAGCAATTCGCCTTTCTGAAGGCTTCAGGGGTTCCCGGAGTGTTCTCGGTGACCAATAAGCTGGTCGTGCAGAAGTCCTGAGCCTCGACCGGAACAAGTCGGAGGTGGGGCGCCCGAATCTGCAGTGTCCCACCCTCGGTTTGCCCCATCGGCGAGAGGCCGATTCCCCCCAGTATTCCTCACCAACCCGTTCCCCCGATCCGCCAGTTCGTTCCGACAATCCCTCAACGGGAATGGCTCCCATCCTCGATCGTTGGGAGTTCCGGTCCGTCGGCTTGGTGGCTCAACCGAATCTGTGCTACTTTCAAGTTTCGTTTGAGTGGCAAGGAATGTCCCGGCGCAACGGTTCGGGAGAATCGTGGCTCAATCCAGCTCACCAACCAGGCAGGCCCCAATATACGAACGACTGGGTCTCCGTCCCTTCATCAACGCGGGAGGCAGCTATACGCGGTACGGGGGCTCCCTCATGGCTCCGCAGGTGATTCGGGCCATGGAGGAGGCCTCCGGGCGATACGTCTCCATCCAGGAACTGCAGGAAGCTGCCGGACAGCAGATTGCCGCTTGGCTGGGCGCCGAGGCGGCATTGGTGACTTGCGGCTGCGCCTCAGCGCTGACCTTGGGGACCGCCGCCTGTGTGACCGGGTGTGACGAAGAAAAAATGAGCCGTCTGCCGGATACACGGGGAATGAAGAACGAAGTCGTCCTGCAGAAGTCCCACCGGGTGGAATACGATCATGCCGTTCGCAACGTTGGAGTCCGGTTGATTCAGGTCGAAAGCCGGCAAGAATTGGAGGCCGCCATCGGTTCCAGGACTGCCATGCTTTTTTTCCTGAACATGGCCCAGCACCGGGGCCAGATCCAACGAAAGGAGTTTGTTGAAATTGCCAGGAATGCGGGGGTGCCCTGCCTGATCGATGCCGCGGCCGACATTCCGCCGCCCGAAAATCTCACGAATCTGATCGCGCTGGGGTTCGACTTGGCGGCTTACAGCGGAGGCAAGGGGGTCCGGGGCCCGCAATCCTCCGGTCTGTTATTGGGCCGCAAGGATTTGATAAGAGCTGCCTTTCTGAATGCATCCCCCAATCCCGACCGTATAGGACGGGTGTCCAAGGTCGGTAAGGAGGAGATCGTCGGTCTCTGGAAAGCTCTGGAACTTTATTTGAAAAGAGACCATCAGGCCGATTGGGAACGTTGGGAGCAGCAGCTTCAGGTGATCGCCCAGGCTTTTCATGATATTCCCGGAATCACAACGAGACCATTTGTTCCGGTCATCTCCAGCCAGGTTCCTCATTTGGCCGTTGAATGGGATGACCGGATTCTCAAGTTCAGCAAGGAGCATTTCCTGGAGGCGCTCCGGCAGGGCGAACCACGAATTGAGGTCTCCCCCGTCCCCACCGAGGGAAACCGCCTGGAGTTGAGTTCATGGATGCTGGAGCCGGGCGAGGAGAGAGAAGTCGCCCGACGCTGTAAGGAGGTGCTCGAGGACCTGGTGAGTCGCTCCCCCGTCCCCGACGACGGGACGGATCATGCCCGGTGAAACAGGGGACTCTTACGAACCTCGGAGAATTGGGGGGGCACCGGCTCAACTGCGGGCTGCGCCCTTGTCTCGCCGACTCTGCCTCAATGGGGGAGCGATACTTGAAGTGAGGCCGCGTTTGCCCCCCTCCGGCTCAACTGCGGGCTGCGCCCTTGTCTCGCCGACTCCCCCTCAAGGGGGGAGTGATACTTGAGGCCTGCAAC
>JAPVWS010000153.1 GCA_027493295.1 Candidatus Versatilivorator vitaminiformans
TCTTTGGTCCGGAGCCGTAGGGAAACCGAGTCTGAACAGGGCGACCAGTCGCGTGGAGTAGACCCGAAACCAGGTGAGCTACCCGTGGCCAGGATGAAGCGTAAGTAACATTCCGTGGAGGTCCGAACCCACCAGAGTTGCAATTCTGGGGGATGAGTTGCGGGTAGAGGTGAAATGCTAAACGAACCTGGAGATAGCTGGTTCTCCCCGAAATAGCTCTCGGGCTAGCGTCGGGCTTTGGTGTCGTGGAGGTAGAGCACTGGTTGAATGCGGGTCCCAACGGATACCAATTTCTGTCAAACTCCGAATGCCACGGCACGCGCCCGGCAGTCAGACTGTGGGGGCTAATCTCCATGGTCAAGAGGGAAACAACCCAGACCGTCGGCTAAGGTCCCGAAGTTCCTGCTAAGTGGGAAAGGAAGTGGGGTTGCAGAGACAGCCAGGATGTTGGCTTAGAAGCAGCCATCATTGAAAGAGTGCGTAACTGCTCACTGGTTTAGGAACCCCGCGCCGAAGATGTAACGGGGCTCAAGCAGGACACCGAAGCCACGGACTCGCGCTCCGCGCGAGTGGTAGGGGAGCGTTGTACAGGCCGCGAAGGTCGAGCGTGAGCACGGCTGGAGCGTGTACAAGTGCGAATGCCGGTATGAGTAGCGTCAATGCAGGTGAGAATCCTGCACCCCGAATGTCTAAGGGTTCCTGAGGAAGGATACTCCGCTCAGGGTTAGTCGGGCCTAAGCCGAGGCCGAAAGGCGTAGGCGATGGACAACAGGTTTATATTCCTGTACCACCTGACCAGCGTTAACAGCGAAGGGGGGACCCGGGACGGTACGTCGAGCGTGCTTATGGCTATGCACGTCCAAGCGCGTAGGAAGGCGCCGCAGGAAAATCCACGGCGCTAGTTTCGAGGCGTGATGGGAAGCTCAAGGGCAACCGCGAGCAACTCGATGAACCCGACCCGGCAAGAAAAGCCTCGTAGCGAGTTGGTCTGGTGCCCGTACCGCAAACCGACACTGGTAGACACCGGCGAGAACCGGAAGGGGATCGGGACACGGTCTGCTAAGGAACTCGGCAAATTAGCCCCGTAACTTCGGGAGAAGGGGTGCCTCGGTAGAGTGATGGTGCTGCGCGCACCGGAGCTCGAGGAGGTCGCAGTGCACAGGCTCAATCGACTGTTTATCAAAAACACAGGTCCCTGCGAAACCGTAAGGTGATGTATAGGGGCTGACACCTGCCCAGTGCCGGAAGGTTAAGGCGACGGGTTCACGCTCGGAACCGAAGCCCCGGTGAACGGCGGCCGTAACTCTAACGGTCCTAAGGTAGCGAAATTCCTTGTCGGGTAACTTCCGACCCGCACGAATGGTGTAACGAATTGAGCACTGTCTCGGCAGACCACCCGGCGAAATTGCAATGCCCGTGAAGATGCGGGCGTCCTGCGGCAGGACAAAAAGACCCCGTGGAGCTTTACTGCATCTTGGGATTGAGTCGCGTCTGCGCATGTGAAGGATAGGTGGGAGACGGCGAATCCGGGGCGCTAGCTTCGGTGGAGTCACCCTTGGGATACCACCCGTGTGCAGCTGCGGCCCTAACCCGTGACCGTGATCCGGCGCGGGAACAGTCTCAGGTGGGCAGTTTGACTGGGGCGGTCGCCTCCCAAAATGTAACGGAGGCGCCCAAAGGTTCCCTCAGGCTGGATGGCAATCAGCCGTAGAGTGCAAAGGTACAAGGGAGCTTGACTGCGAGACTTACACGTCGAGCAGAGACGAAAGTCGGGCTTAGCGACCCTGCGGTTCCGAGTGGAAGGGCCGTGGTCAGCGGATAAAAGTTACCCCGGGGATAACAGGCTAGTTGCGCCCAATAGTTCACATAGACGGCGCAGTTCGGCACCTCGATGTCGGCTCGTCACATCCTGGGGCTGAAGAAGGTCCCAAGGGTTGGGCTGTCCGCCCATTAAAGTGGCACGCGAGCTGGGTTCAGAACGTCGTGAGACAGTTCGGACTCTATCCGCCGCAGGTGTAGGAGGCTTGAGAGGGTCTGTCCGAAGTACGAGAGGAGCCGGATGGACGGACCGCTAGTGCACGAGTTGTCGCGCCTGCGGCATCGCTCGGTAGCTATGTCCGGTTTGGATAAGCGCTGAAAGCATCTAAGCGCGAAGCCAGCCTCAAAACTAGGCCTCCCACTGGGCTAACCAGGTAAGACCCCAGCGAGATCGATGAGGCCACACCTGTTCCCATCCCGAACACAGTCGTTAAGCTCGTCAGCAGCGACAATACTGCCGGGGCAACCCGGTGGGAAAATAGCCCGTTGCCGGGAAACCCGGCCGCGCGTCCGCACACTCGTTCCATTTTCCCGTCGCCGCCTGGGCCGTGCGTCGCACGCCGCCTCGCGGCCATCCCCACCAGGTCTCGCCTGATGTCGCATCACGCTCAGCCGCTGCGCGGCCAGGTTGCCCTCGTCGCCGGCGCCACCCGCGGCTGCGGACGCGGCATCGCCGTGGAGCTGGGCGCCGCCGGCGCCACCGTCTACTGCACCGGCCGCACCACCCGCACTCAGCAATCGCCCATGAACCGGCCCGAGACCATCGAAGAAACGGCCGAACGGGTCCACGCCGCCGGGGGATCGGGAATCGCGGTGCAAGTCGACCACACCGAGCCGGACCAGGTCGACTCGCTCATGGCCCGCATCCAGCAGGATCAGGACGGCCAACTTGACATCTTGGTCAACGACGTCTGGGGCGGTGACGACCTCACCGCCTGGGGCCGCCGATTCTGGCAGCAGTCGCTGGAAAACGGGTTACTCATGCTTCGCCAGGCCATCCACTCGCACATCATCACCAGCCGCTACGCGCTGCCGCTTATGCTCGAGCGCGGCACCGGCTTGATCGTGGAGGTCACCGACGGCAACACCCTGAACTACCGGGGCCAGCTCTACTACGATCTCGTCAAGACTTCCGTTATCCGTCTCGCGCTGGCACTGGACCAGGAGTTGCGCCAGCACCGCGACGACACCCGCATCACGGCCCTCGCTGTCACGCCCGGATACCTGCGATCGGAAGCCATGCTGGACCACTTCGGGGTCACCGAATCGAATTGGCGCGATGCCATCGACCAGGACGTAGACTTCGCCGTGTCGGAGACTCCCCGGTTCCTTGGTCGAGTGGTGGCGTCACTCGCGGCCGATCCCGGAGTTGGCCGTTTCGCCGGCCAGGCCCTCGCGAGTTGGGATCTCGCCAAGGCGTACGAGATTGATGATGTCGATGGCCGGCGACCGGATTGGGGCTCGTACTCGCCGGTGAACTGAGTCCCAATCGCCCGCCACGAACCACAACCACTCGAACTAGCTGCCGCCGAGTTGCCATACTTCAGGCGGAACGCCACCAGTCTGGAAAACCTTGGCCGAGAAACCATCGCCGCAGACCGTCGACCTCCATGCGTTCTACTCACGCATGGCGGAGTCAGCCGGAAGCCTCCCCGAGCTATACGACGCCATGGAAGGCTGGTCCGAAGTCGTGGTCCGCGACAACCCGATCCTGGAGTGCCAGAAGGGCTGCGCCCGCTGCTGCATGCACCAGGTTCTGGTCGGCGAGCAGGAATGGGCCCTTATTCACGACTGGATGCGCGAGAACCTGACCAAGGATCACCGGCTCGCCATCATCAAGCGCGTCACCGACCAGATGGAACGCTTCGGCAATCCGCTCGGTCGCTGGCTCAAGATGCGCAACAAACATCCCAAGGCCTTCGTGCGCGCCGTCGGCCAGGGATTCCGCACCGAGTCCACCCGCTGTCCCATGCTGGGGCCCGACAACCGCTGCGAGGTCTACCCAGTGCGCCCCTTTGTGTGCCGCGCCTACGGTCGCGCCCGCATGCCCAGCGGCAACGCCATGATCTGCGAGGTCTTCGCCGGCCGCTTCCGCCAGCAGGAG
>JAPVWS010000154.1 GCA_027493295.1 Candidatus Versatilivorator vitaminiformans
TCCTTCATTCTGTCCAGGCAGAGCTTGGTTTTCCCGGGATCGTCCAGCGACATCAGCAGGAAGGGCTCCACCCCCATGCAGTGGTAGCCGAGCGACCAGGGCCCCATGGTCTTGCCGATGATGGCCACCTCGTTGCCGTACTCCTTCTTGAGGATCCCGATGGCATCCAGGACACAACGGGTATCCCGATGGGTCAGGAAATCGGGAGGAATCCTGATGTCGTCAGGGCTCTCCCAAATGGGCTCCCGCATCTTCACGGTGGGCCAGTTGTCCTTTTGCTCCCACTGGATCTTGCACCCCAGAGCCGACGAATCCTGAATGATGGTAAACACCGGCATGATGCAATCGAACCCCAGCTCGGTATATCCGGTCGCCGCCAGGCGAGCCATGAGGTCGGCCTGCTGGTTGGCTTCGGGAAAGGGTGCGTCCACCAGGTCCATCAGCTCGACCGTGGCCACGGAGGTCGGGTTGCAGACGGGGGTGCGATCCACCGGCTCGCGCCGCAGCGCGGCCATGACTCGCTCGCGCCCGTTCATGGATGGAACCGATCGAGATCCGCTATCCATAGGACTTCCCTCCTGTATGAAAGAATCTGCCTAGTTGTTCTGGGCGCTGGGAGCTGACAGGACGCCCCGCGAAGCAGCCGCTTCCTCTTCGCGAACGATGGCCCGGACGTTGAGGGCCCGAACCAGCAGCAATCCGACCAGCGCGTCAATGGACTGTCGATTGGGCAAGGCTACCCGCGCCGGCTGTCCCTCCACCAGCCCGGCCCCGCTGAGCTTGGCGATACCGCCGGCGATATGAGCGGACCGCCTGGCAGCCCGCTCCCCTTCAGCCTCCAGCGTCACCTCGTAAAGTCCCTCTCCCAGGCTGGCCACCTGAACCTGGCTCTGCGATTTCTTGTCGAAGATGGTGAGGGGCCGGGGAACGATTTCCTCGCCCGAGGGACGCTTGCAGGCTTCCAGGAAAACCCTTTTGGCGGCCACCGGAAGATCGCCGCCCTGGGGGAAACGCAGGCTCAACGATTCCCCCGGGAGGAGTTCCATGCCGCCGAGAACCGTCATGGCTTCGGCAATGAACTCCAGGCGCTCCCGGGTCCCCTCCCGCCGGCTATAGCTGTGGACCAGCACCTCCAATCCAGCCACTCCCTCCCGTCTGTAGAGGGCGATGGAGATGTCGTGAAAATGCTCGTCCATCGGGACCAGCTCAATCCGCCTTCCGAGATCGACGGTCAGACCCATGACAAAATCCCCTCGGTTCCATCGCTGGTTTGGCGAGCCGGCATACCCGATCTACCGGCTGCGCGCCTGCAGAGCCTCAACGCGCTTGAAAGCCCGCCCATAGAAACAAGCCTGATTTACAGGTTGTCTGACAACCTAATTATAAGGTAATATAATCGTGGCATCCAAGTAAAGCTATTTCCCACCTACAGGGAGCCATCCGAGGGAGGTTGTACGCACCGCCGAGGCAGCTACCGAGCCCATGACCGTCAAATCCGCCAGGCCCGAACCCCTGCAGGAAGTGAGTCCCATTCGCCGGACCTCGTTGAGCGACAAGATCATCGAACAGATCATCGATCTGATTTCTCGAAATGTGCTCCAACCCGGGGAACGGCTTCCGTCGGAGAAGGATCTTTGCAAGCGTTTCGGGGTGGGCCGGGCGACGCTCCGCGAGGCCTTGCGATCCCTGGCCGTGATGGGGATCCTGGACGGACGGGTCGGGGAAGGGACCTTCGTCTCCCACAACAACCAGCGATACCTGGAGCGGAACCTGCAGTGGGGTCTTCTGCTGGATCCCAAGAAGGTCGAGGACCTTCTGGAAACCCGGCTCATGCTGGAAACCCAGACGGCCTTTTCGGCGGCCCGCAAGGCCACCTCAGCCAACCTGGACGCCATGGAAGCCACGATTCAGGGCATGGAGAACTCCCTGGACCGGCCGGAGCAGTACCTGCGATTCGACCTGGAATTCCACCTGCTGGTGGCTCAGGCAACCCAGAACACCATCCTGTACCACCTTGTCAGCATGACCCGAGGCTATCTCCAGGCCTGGATCAAGGAGAGCCTGGTCTCCCCCCCCTCCAGCCCCGAAGGCCGGCATCGAGCCCAATCCTCCATCCAGGAACACCGGGCCATCCTCAAGGCCCTGAAATCGGGGCGGGCCGAGCAGGCCCGCCAGGCCATGAAGGCCCACATTCTCTCCAGCAGCTCCGACCTGCACCAGCACCTGGAGCAGACAACGGCTTGAATTCTTCCATCCGCTACGCCGGTCCTTCAAACGGCTCATTCGATCCACGGGTACGCGCAGATGCCGGCATCGAATTTTGTTGATTTCCCACTGTTCGCAAGATAGAATCCGTGACCCGAGTGGGCGAAAGCCCACTTTTTTGTTGCCTTTCAGCCTGCGGGAGAGGCTTGTTGCCGCTAGAGAAAACAACGGCTCTGATCGACGAAGTGGTTCGGGCCGAGGGTTTTGAACTCGTAGAGGTCGAGCTGAAGGGTTCCCCAGGGCGGCGAGTTCTGCGGATTTTCATTGACCGGGCAGGAGGAATCAACCACGACGACTGCGCTCGAATCAGTAGTTTGGTGGGTCCGCTGCTCGACGTTGAGGAGGCCGTTGCGGGGAGCTACACGCTGGAGGTGTCCTCACCGGGGCTGACCCGTCGGCTACGGACGCCGGGGGAGTTCCAGCGTTTTGCGGGCCGGCTGGTCAAGATCTCCACCAGGCAGGCTGTGGAAGGCAGGCGGCATTTCCGTGGCACGCTGCTCGGCATGAAGGGAAGCCGGGTGGCCGTGGAGCGGAGAGATGCAACCCCGGTATTGATTCCATTGGAAGTCGTCGTCAAGGCCCATCTGGATTTCGACTTCTAGTGTTCTGTCTCAGAAACAGGGTGGTCGTGTTTCTGAGCGCAACGGAGCATTCATGAGCACTTTGCTCTTCCAACACATCGACCTTCTCAGCAAGGAAAAAGGGATCGATCCGGAGATCGTTGTCAGCGCCGTCGAAGATGCGATTCTGGTAGCTACCCGCAAGTACTACAAGTCCACCGAGGAATTGACCTCCTCCTTTAACAAGGACACCGGCAGGGTCGAGGTTCACGCGGTCAAACAGGTCGTCGAGACCGTCATGGACCCCACCCACGAAATATCTCTCTCCGAGGCCCGACGAATCGATCCCACTGCCGCGATCGATGGAGAGGTGAAAATAGAGAAGCCCACCGATGTGCTGGGGCGCATCGCCGCCCAGACGGCCAAGCAGGTGATTCTGCAGAAAGTTCGCGAGGCGGAACGGGAAAGCATCTTCGAAGAATACAGTCAGCGACTCGGCGAGGTGGTCACCTGCCTTGTGAAGCGGACCGAAGGCCCCGACGTGATTGTCGACCTGGGAACGGCGGAGGGTCGTCTTCCCAGGCGAGAGCAGTCGCGCCTGGAGAGCTTTACCATGGGCGACAGGATCCGTGTGGTCATCATCAAGGTGGAGAGACCCTCCAGAGGCCCCCAGGTCATTGTTTCCCGCATTGACCCGGCCTTGCTGGCCAAGCTGTTTGAAATGGAAGTGCCGGAAATCTACGACGGGACGGTGACCATCCGCGCCGCCGCCAGAGATACGGGCGAGCGATCCAAGATCGCCGTGTCCTCTCGTGACAAGGACGTCGACCCGGTGGGGGCCTGTGTGGGAATGAAGGGGTCGAGAGTTCAGGCCATCATCCGCGAACTCCACGGAGAGAAGATCGACATTATCCCCTACTCCGAGGACACCATCAACTTCGTCATGAACGCCCTGAGCCCCGCCAAGATCAGTCGCGCCTCCGTACTGGATGCCGAGGACAGGCACCTGGAAGTCATCGTGGAAACGGATCAGTTGTCACTGGCTATCGGGAAAAAGGGCCAGAATGTGCGCTTGGCGGCAAAGTTGACGGGTTGGAAGATTGATATCAAGAGCGAAGAGGAGAAACGGGCCGAGATTGAAGATCAGATGGCTCTGCTGTCAGCCAAGACACCGCTCTCCGAGTTGCCCGCCCTTTCGCCGGGCATCCTGGCCAAGCTCACGGAAAGCGGTATCGAGACCATTGAGGAACTGGCCGACACGCCCATTGCGGATCTGACCGACATCAAGGGGGTTGGCCCCAAGAGCGCAGAAAAGATCATCTCTTCGGTAAAGGACTACTACATTCAATATACCGAAGCAGCCGAAGCCAGAAGGGCGGCTGAAGCCGAAAAGAGGACCGAAGAGGAGAAAGCCAGGAGGGAGGCCGAAGCCCGCGAAGCCGCGGAGCAGGCCGAGGAGGCCGCAGGCTCGCTCCAGGCCTCAGACCCTTCGCAAGCCGCCTCGGAGGAAGCTGACGGCGCGGAGTCGGAGAGTTCAATGGCGCAGTCGGGCTTGGACGAAAACGGTCCGGGAACCGATGAGGAGGAAATCGGGGGCAGCTAACGACTGCCTGCGGAGGTTTTGTGAGCGAAAAGACCCGGTTGTTAAAACTGGCGCCGGAGATCAAGGTCGAGGTCAAGGAGATCGTCGCCTACCTGAAACAGGAGGGGATGAAGAGAGTCTCGGCCAGCAGTTTTGTGGGGGCAGAAGTCGTCCAGGACATCAAGGACCACTTCTCCGGCAAAAAAGCGCAGAAGACCAAGGCATCTGCACCAGAGAAACCGACCCAGGTCGAAACCGCGGAGCAGCCTCAACCCGCACCGGCGCCGGAAGTCCCGGCCAAGACCGAGGCGGCCGCTGAGCCGGCCGCGGTCGAGACGGCCCCGGCAGACGCCCCGCCAGAGACTGGTCCGCCACCAGCCGTCGAGGTCAAACCCGGGTCTCCGGCACCTGAGATTGTCCCGGCGGCGGCCCCCCCGGCCACCGACCAACCGGCCGTCGTTCTACAGCCAGCCGCCAAATTGGAGCCGGGGAGCACAAGACCGATCCCTGCGACCGGCGCGGTGATGCCGCCCAGGAAGCCCGCGGGCGTCGAGCGGCCTTCACCGACCGAAACCATCCGCCAGCACCTTTCCCGATCGGGCCAGATCCGGACCCGGCCGTTTCTTTCCCGGTCCCGGCAGGGAGCACCGGCCCGGCCTCTCAGCCCTTCCACGGGAACCAGGCCCTCTTCCGGCTTCCCGCCGCAGCGCCGGCCTCTGACCCCGTTTCCCGGCCGTCCGCCCGGTCCCGGCGGACCACCCCGGGACCACCGCCGGGCCAGGCCGGGCCAGCGGCGTCATGGCGGTCGGCATGAGTCTCGGGAAGGCAGATTCGCTGCACGGCAGGCACCGTCCGTAGCCCGGCCCGAACCCTTCCAGCCCATTCCCATCAACCGCTCCGTCACCCTGACCGAGGGCGTCACCATCAAAGAGCTGGGGGAGCGGCTGGAAGTCAAAGCCAAGGATCTGATCAAGCGACTACTGGACAAGGGTATCTTCGCCACCATGAACCAGACCCTGGACGAGGCTCTGGCCAAGGACCTGAGCGCGGATTTCGGGGCGGAAGCCTCTATCGTCAGCTTCGAGGAAGACGCCGAGTATGAAGCCATTGCCGAGGAAAAATCGGAGAACATCGCGCCGCGACCGCCGGTGGTCACCATCATGGGCCACGTCGACCACGGCAAGACCTCCCTGCTGGATGCGATCCGTGAAACCGACGTCACCTCCCAGGAAGCGGGTGGTATCACCCAACACATCGGAGCCTACCAGGTCGAAAAGAACCAGCGCCTGATCACCTTCCTGGACACTCCCGGCCATGAGGCATTCACCATGATGCGAGCTCGGGGAGCCAAAGTGACCGACATCGTCGTCCTGGTGGTGGCGGCGGACGACGGCGTGATGCCGCAAACGCTGGAGGCCATCAACCATGCCAGGGCCGCCAAGGTCCCCATGGTCGTGGCCATCAACAAGATCGACCGACCCAATGCCCAGGTGGACACGGTCAAGAAAAGTCTGGCCGCCAACGGGTTGACACCGGAAGACTGGGGTGGAGACACGGTGACCGTGGAAGTCTCCGCCATAGAGAAAACCAACCTGGACCTCCTGCTGGAGATGATATTGCTGGTCGCCGATCTGCAGGCCATCAAAGCCAACCCCCAGCGAACGGCCATGGGAACGATCGTGGAAGCCAAGCTCGACCGAGGCAGAGGACCGGTGGCAACCGTCCTGGTTCAAAACGGGACCTTGAAGGTCGGGGATTCCTTTATCGCCGGCCCGGTCACGGGAAAAGTCAGGGCCATGCTGGATTTCCACGGCAAGCCGGTGCAAGCCGCCGTTCCCTCCATGCCTGTCGAGGTCCTGGGCCTTGAATCGGTTCCCCATGCCGGCGACCTGTTCCAGGTGCTCAGCGATGCAAGCAGAACCAGGCAAATCGGCAACCTGCGCCAATCGAAGCTTCGGGAGAGCCAACTGGCCAAGACGGCACGACTCACGCTGGAACACCTGCATGAGCAGATGAGCGAAGGCGTGGTCAAGGAGCTTCCCATCATTTTGAAGGCAGACGTGCAGGGTTCGGTGGAAGTCGTGTCGGAGACCCTCTCCAAGCTCAGCAACGACAAGGTCAAGGTGAAGATCATCGACCGCGGCACCGGAGCCATCACCGAAACCAACGTGCTTTTGGCCTCGGCCTCCAATGCCGTCATCGTCGGATTCAACGTCAGGCCGGAGAAGAAGGCAGCTGATCTGGCGTCTCAGGAGGGTGTCGACATTCGCCTGCATACCGTGATCTACAAAATCAGTGACGAGATCCGGAATGCCATGCTGGGCCTGCTGGACCACACCTTCAAGGAGATCTGGCAAGGCACCGCCCAGGTCAGAATGACTTTCAGGGTTCCCAAGGCAGGAGTGGTGGCCGGCTGCTATATTTCCGAGGGGAAAGTTTCCCGAAACTCCAAAGCGCGGTTACTGCGAGACAATGTCGTAATCTACGAAGGCAAGGTCGCCTCCCTGAGGCGCTTCAAGGACGACGCCGGAGAAGTTCGCTCGGGACTGGAATGCGGCATCGGCCTGGAGCGGTTCAGCGACATCAAGAACGACGACGTCATTGAGGCCTTCACCATGGAAAAGGTCGCCCCGCAGATGGATTGAGGCAGCCCGGCTCCACCGAAGCCCGCCATGAACATCGGTTTGCTCACCCTTGAAGTTGTCATCCCCTATGCCCAGTCGCTCAAAGACAAACGCCAGGTGATTCGCAGACTGCGGGACCGCCTCAAGAAGTTCAACGTCTCCGTAGCCGAGTGCGGACACCAGGACCTCTGGCAGCGATCGACCCTGGGTATCGTTGCCATCTCTTCCGACCACGCCATCCTCGAACGAACCCTGCAGACGGTGACCGATGAAGCCGAAAGAATCCTGGACGGAAATCTGGCTCAATGCCAGATAGAGTTTCTATGAAATCCCCCTCCAGACGGCCGGATCGGGTCGGCGAAATGCTTCGGATGGCCATCAGCCAAGTCATCTTGCGCGGATTGAGGGATCCCAGAATCGGCTTGGCCACCGTCACCGAGGTCAAGATGAGCGCCGACCTCAAGAAAGCCACCGTCTTCGTCAGCGTGCTGGGCAGCCGGGAAGACCGCGAACAGACGCTGCTGGGCCTCAACCGGGCCTCAGCCCACATTCGCCATGAAATCGGCTCCCAACTGAAGCTGAGAGCCACCCCGGAACTGGACTTTCAATACGATCGCTCCCTGGAGTACGGAGCTCGGATTGAAGAACTGCTCGAGCAGACCAGAACCGTCGATTCCCCCGACCAGTAATTGGTGTCCTGTCTCCCGCAACCTCCATGAATGGACCGCTCACGGGCTTCCTTGTCATCGACAAAGCGGAAGGCATGACCTCGCACGCGGTCGTTCAGCTCGTCCGCCGACAGCTACAGATCCGGAAAATCGGCCACCTCGGAACTCTCGACCCCATGGCCACCGGGGTATTGCCCCTGGCAGTCGGTCGCGCCACCCGATTGGCGCGATTCCTCATGGGAGGCAGGAAGGTCTACGAGGGAACCATCCAATTGGGGCTGACTACCGACACCTTTGATCGCCTGGGTCAACCCACATCCGAATTCCGACAGCCCCGTATTGCACCGGACCACCTTCGGACCGTGGTCGAATCCATGGTTGGCGAGCAGATGCAGGCTCCTCCCCCATACTCGGCCAAGAAGATCGGTGGGCGGCGTGCCTATCGACTGGCCCGGGAGGGGCTCCAGGTCGAGATTCCTCCTCAGCGGGTCCGCGTTCACCAATTCAGGTTTCGCCAGGGCTCGGCGGACACCGTCGATTTCGAAATCCACTGCTCGCCGGGAACCTATGTCCGCGCCCTGGCCCACGAACTGGGACAGAAGCTGGAATGTGGAGCCCATCTCTCCAGTCTGCGGCGTCTCTCCTCGGGAAAGTTCTCGCTGTCGATGGCCTGTCCGCTGCCCCAGGGCCGAATGCCCCAGGACTGGGCCCGGTTCCTGCTCTCCATGAACTCCATGTTGGAGGATATGCCCGGCATTCGTGTCTCGGCGGAAGAGCGGGAAGCCTTTGCCCACGGAAGGGCGCTGGGGGTCAGAAACGTTCCCCTCGATCATTCGGACACCCCCATGATCCGAGTCCTTTCCGACTCGGGCCTGCTGCTGGGACTGGCTGAATTGGCTTCCTTACGGCACCCGAGCGGGCGCGGCGAGCAGGGCGTGGTCCGCCTTCTCCCCAAGCTGGTTCTGTAATTGCCCCTAGCCGGTTTCCGCCCTGATTTCACTTTACTTCGAGGAGCCGACTATGCTACATTCCGGCTGCTTTATCGGCCCGGAAGGAAAGGATCCTCTCCTCGAATTCATGGTACTGACACCGGATCTCAAAAGCTCAGTGATTCAGAAATACCGGACCCATCCCACGGATACGGGGTCGCCGGAAGTCCAGATTGCTCTGCTGAGCGAGCGGATCACCTACTTGACGGGCCACTTCAAGGAACACAAGAAGGACCACGCTTCCCGCCGCGGACTGCTGAAGATGGTCGGGCACCGCAGGCGTCTATTGGACTATCTGAAGACGAAGGATGTCGAACGCTATCGAACGGTCATCCAAAGACTTGGAATACGCAAGTAGCGAGCCCGGAAAGACAATTCGAGCTTGAACAATGAAATAGCGACTCCGAGCATTGCCGAATGTGATGCCCGCAGTCGCTATTTTAGTTTCGGCAACCAGCCGGGCCAGGAAACACTTCAATGATTGAGAAAACCAGCACCCTCATCGGAGGCAAGGAAATCACCATCGAAACGGGCAGGATCGCCCGCCAGGCTGACGGCGCCGTTCAGGTCAGCTACGGAGATACGGTGGTGTTGGTGTCCGCCTGTTCCAGAAGACAGCCCCGGGACAACGTGGATTTCTTTCCTCTGACCGTAGACTACCGAGAAAACTATTACGCCGCGGGACGCATTCCGGGGGGCTTCTTCAAGCGCGAGGGGAAGCCGAGCGAAAAGGAGGTTCTGACCAGTCGCCTGATAGACCGTCCCATACGGCCGCTGTTTCCGTCGGGCTATCGCTGCGACACCCAGATCATTGCCCTGGTGCTCTCCGCGGACGGAGAGAACGATCCGGACATCCACGGCATCACGGGCGCCAGCGCGGCCCTGATGGTGTCCGACATCCCCTTCGAGACCCCCATCGCCGCGGTTCGCGTGGGTCTGGTCGGGGGCGACCTGGTGATCAACCCCAGCAGCCGCGATCTGAAGGAAAGCCAGCTCAACTTGATCGTTGCCGGCAGTGAAGAGGGCATCGTGATGGTCGAAGCCGGGGCTCGAGAGGTTTCCGAGGCCACTATGGTTGAAGCATTGGCTTTCGGTCACGAACACATCAAGCAGATTGTCCCCCTGCAAAGGGAACTGGCAGCCCGCCTCGACGTCCGGAAACGCCCACTGGATTCGCGCCCGGTGGACGAGAAACTCTTCAGTCAGATCTCCAGCCAAGTGTCAGCCGATCTACGGGACGCTCTCGACACCACAAAGCACGGCAAGAGAGGAAGCTACGAACAGGTTGACAGGGTCAAGGAAGGCCTGCTGAGCAGCTACCCAGAGGAGTCGGCCGACTTGAGAAGCGATGCGGCGGCTATTTTCGATCGCATCAAGGAACAGATCTTCCGCGACGACATCCTCGAACGCAAGAGGCGCCCGGACGGTCGTGAGTTCGACGCCGTCCGACCCATCACCTGCGAGGTCGGCCTTTTGCCACGCACCCACGGTTCAGCCCTTTTCACCCGTGGCGAGACCCAGGCCCTGGTCACCGCGACCCTGGGCACTTCGGACGATATTCAGAAGATTGACATCATGGAGGGCGAGTCGTCCAAGCGGTTCCTTCTGCACTACAACTTCCCTCCCTTCAGCGTGGGCGAAACGGGATTCATGCGAGGGCCTGGGCGCAGGGAGGTGGGCCATGGCGCCCTGGCGGAGCGATCCATTCTGCCGGTTGTTCCCGCCGAGGACAAATTCCCCTACACTATTCGAATTGTTTCCGACATCCTGGAGTCCAACGGTTCTTCCTCCATGGCCAGCGTATGCGGCGGCATCCTCGCCCTGATGGATGCCGGCGTTCCCATCAAGGCGCCGGTCGCCGGCATTGCCATGGGGTTGGTCAAGGAAGGAGACCGATACGCCGTCCTGACCGACATCGCAGGGGCCGAGGACCACTACGGAGACATGGACTTCAAGGTCACCGGGACCCGATCGGGAATCACGGCCCTGCAGATGGACATCAAGATCGGCGGTTTGACCATGGAGATCATGAGCGAAGCCCTCCAGCAGGCGCTGCGGGGAAGGCTCTTCGTCCTCGACAGAATGCTGGACACCATTTCAGCCCACCGGAGCAACACTTCGAAATATGCTCCCAAGATCTATTCCCTTCGCATCAAGCGGGAGAAGATCCGCGATGTCATCGGGCCCGGGGGCAAGGTGATTCGCGGTATCACCGAACAGACCGGGGTCAAGATCGACGTCGCAGACGACGGCAAGGTCAACATCGCCGCACTTGACGAGGCGTCAGCCCGAAAGGCCATTCAGATTATCAAGGACATCACTGCCGAGGCGGAGATGGGCAAGATCTATCTGGGCAAGGTGGTTCGCCTGGTGGATTTCGGCGCCTTCGTGGAAATCTTTCCCGGGACGGACGGCCTACTTCATATCAGCGAGATCGCCGAGCATCGAATTCGGCAGGTCAGGGACGAGTTGAAGGAAGGGGATCAGCTGCTGGTCAAGGTCATTGGGATTGACGGCCAGAAGATCAAGCTGAGCCGCAAGGCCGTGTTGCGGGAACAACGGCAAAAGTCATCCTGAGGCAAGCGCCCCGCGCGACCCGGTGAGTTCCGCGCGGGTCAAGCCGCCAGCGGCGGGTGAAATTCGCCCGTCAGGTTGGGGAATCTGCCGAAAATCTCGTCACGCAATTCCTTGGACAGAGCCTGTTCCCGACTCTCCACCAAGCCGTCGCCCTGACGAACAAACAGCCTGAAGCGGTCCTCTTCGTCGCCTTTTTGCCTGATCAGGACCCAGCGGGTCTTCGGTCCCGGCTCGATCCGATAAACATCGACTCGAGTCTGAACCAAGGGCACCGAGATGCTGTCGAGATATCGAGCCCGACAAGGATCGTTTGAAAACACCGAGAAGCTCATTTCCTGCCCCCCGTAGAAGAATTTGCAATCCCTTAGCTCCATAACGCCCTCCCGTATCAGGAAATCTTGTGAGAGTTGAGGCGCGCGCCCTGACCCGCGGGTGTCGAACCGAAGCCTCGATCCAACGCCCAACACAACTGCCAAACAACTCTGATGCGCAACACCGGCAAAAGGGTTACCCGGAAATAGCGGTGTTCTTTTCAGGGACGCGACGAACCCTCATTCCCCGCAGGGAGGCTGTGCTCTTTGAGACGAGTGCAAATCCGTTGCTGAAAAAGAGAAGTTTGTCCGTATCGACGTAACTTTCGTCCCTATACTCCTATAAACAGTCGAAACAGGGATTTATTACAATTTTTTGGGGGAAGGGGCCGTTCAGGACTGTCTGCGGAGTTGCAGCGATAATGGGCCCGCCCGTGCATCAACGCGCCGCTTGATCATGCTGATGACACGATTCATGCGGACGGCGACATTCCCGCGGGAGATGTGACGGTGTCTGGAGATCTCCTTGGTCGAGACCCCCTGGTACAGGCACTGCTTGATGACTTGGCGATAGGTTCCTGGCAGGAGATCAATCATCTCCCCAAGCAGGACAAGAAAATCCCGTTCCTGCGCCGGAGTTTCAGGGTCTACAGTCAGGGCTGCCTGGTCTTGGAGCAGATCCTCGCGGTGGCGAACATGGGTTATGCAGAGGAGGGCGGGTGAGGACAAGTTGGGAGAACAGGCCAGGATCCTGCTCCCACCCGGGGCGCTTCAGTCGAGGCGGTAGTTGGGAGCCTCCCGGGTGATGATGACATCGTGGACGTGGCTTTCCTTGAGGCCTGCGGAGGTGATCCTGATGAAACGGGCCTTTTCCTGGAGTTCCTCGATTCCCGAGCACCCGACATAGCCCATCCCGGCTTTCAGGCCACCTACCAGTTGAGCCACCACTCCCGCCAAGGGACCCTTGTAAGGCACACGGCCCTCGATGCCTTCCGGGACCAGCTTCTGTGCGCTGGTATCCTGACCCAATCTATAACGGTCCCGACTCCCCACCTGCATCGCTCCGAAAGATCCCATGCCCCGGTAGGCCTTGAAGCTTCGACCCTGATAGAGCACGGTTTCCCCCGGGCTTTCGTCGGTTCCGGCGAAGAGGCTTCCGATCATGACGCTGTCGGCGCCGGCGGCGATGGCCTTGGTGATGTCTCCGGAGAACTTGATTCCCCCGTCGGCGATCACCGGGATTCCCGCATCCTTGGCAACCTGCGCGCATTCCGCCACCGCGGTGATTTGCGGGACCCCGGCGGCCGAGACCACCCGGGTGGTGCAGATGGAACCGGGACCGATACCCACCTTGATGCCGTCGGCGCCGCAGCGGATCATGTCGGCCGCGGCCGCGGCGGTGGCGATGTTGCCGGCAATGGTATCCGTCTCCGGGAACTTCCGCTTGATCTCCTTGAGCACATCCATCACCCGCTGGGAGTGGCTGTGGGCCGTATCCACGGCCAGAACGTCCACGTTGGCGCTCACCAGGGCCTCGGCCCGCTCCAGGTAGTCGCCCGTGACGCCCAGGGCCGCTCCCGCCAGCAAACGCCCCTGGCCATCCTTGGCCGAAAAGGGGTACTGGAGCTTCTTCTGGATATCCTTGACCGTGATCAAGCCCTTCAACATGTACTTGCTGTCGACCACCAGCAGCTTCTCCACCCTGTGCCGGTGCAGCATTTCCTCGGCTTCGGCCAGCGTGGTCCCGACGGGAACGGTGATCAGGTTCTCCTTGGTCATCACCTCCGAGATCGGCAGGTTCAAGCGGTCTTCAAAGCGCAGGTCGCGGTTGGTCAGGATCCCCACCAGCTTGCCGTCCTCGGTGATGGGCACACCGGAGATCTTGTAATGCCTCATCATTTCCAGGGCCTCGTAGATCCGATTCTGCGGGGACATGGTGATGGGATCCACGATCATTCCGCTCTCGGAACGCTTGACCTTGTCCACTTCCGAGGCCTGGCGCTCAACCGACATATTGCGGTGAATGATGCCGATGCCGCCCTGCTGGGCCATGGCAATCGCCAGGCGGGCTTCGGTGACGGTATCCATGGCCGCGCTGATGACGGGCACGTTGAGCTGGATGCGCTGGGTCAGCCGGGTTCGGGTAGACACCTCGGCGGGCGCGATGTCCGACTTCCGGGGGACCAGCAGGACATCGTCAAAGGTCAAGCCTTCAGGCACCTCCCTGGTCAACATGGACACTCCCTTACCGTTTCCTTCTTCAAGCCGCAGTCAGAGCGCAGCACTTCTTGTACTTCTTGCCGCTACCACAGGGGCAAGGCTCGTTGCGGCCGATTTTCGGCCCTCGAATGACGGGCCTGCGCGGCTCGGGCGCATCCTCGGCAGCCCCCATCACCATTTCCTGTTTGCGCTGGCGGCGCTCCATCTCGCGAACCTTGTCCCTGTCTTCAACCGGCTGCAGCAGATAAAGATAACGTAGACTCTGCTCTTCGATACCATCCATCATCTGTTCAAAGGTAGCGAAGGATTCCTTCTTGTACTCCACCAGGGGATCTCGCTGACCATAGCCCCGCAATCCGATCCCTTCCTTCAATTGGTCCATCGCCAGCAGATGGTCCTTCCAATGGGCGTCCAGGACATTGAGCAGAATCAGCCTTTCGTACTGGCGCATCTCCTGCGAGCCGATTTCCTCGTCCTTGCGTTCGTACTTCTCCCTGGCCCTGGCGCAAATGGCCTCCAGCAGCTCCTCCCGATTGAGTTGCTCCACCTGAATGTTCTCGTGACGCAGATCCAGGCCGAACTGCTGAGCCACGGCCTTGCGAAGCCCTTCGCCGTCCCACTCCTCGGGATCGCTGTCGGCGTCGCAGTAGCTGTCGATGAACCCGCCGATGACGTCCTCGCTCAACTCGAGCAGGTACTCCTTCTGGTCGCTCTTGCTCAGGAACTGTTCCCTCAGTCCGTAGATGGTCTTGCGCTGCTGGTTCATGACGTCGTCATATTGCAGCAAATGCTTTCGGATGCTGAAGTTGTGGGCCTCGACCTGTTTTTGAGCCGATTCAATCCTCTTGCTGATCAGACGGGATTCAATGGGAACGTCCTCCTCCATCCCCAAACGCTGCATGATGCTGGACACCTTTTCGCTGGCGAAGATCCTCATGAGATCGTCCTCCAGCGAGAGGTAGAACCGGGAGCTTCCGACATCCCCCTGGCGCCCTGAGCGGCCGCGCAACTGGTTGTCGATGCGCCGGGACTCGTGACGTTCCGTTCCCAGAATATGCAGCCCCCCGGCAGCGATCACCTGCTCTCGACCCTGCTGAAACTGCTGGTCGACCTCGTTGAGCGCCCTCTCCCACTCCTCCTGGGTGAGCGTCGCCAGGTCCACACCCTGCTTGTGCAGCCGTTCCCTGGCCAGAAACTCGGCGTTGCCGCCCAGCACGATATCGGTCCCGCGACCCGCCATGTTGGTGGCGATGGTCACCGCCCCCCTGCGTCCGGCCTGAGCCACGATCTCGGCTTCCTTCTCATGGTACTTGGCATTCAGCACCACATGCTTTACCCCTGACTTCTTGAGCAATCCGCTCAATCGTTCCGACTTTTCGATGGAAATGGTCCCTACAAGCACCGGTTGGCCCTTCTCGTGCAGCTCCCGGATCTCCTCCACCACCGCTCTGAACTTCTCCGGTTCGGTGCGATAGACCACGTCCGGGTAATCCATCCGGATCATGGGCCTGTTGGGGGGAACCACCACCACTTCCAGTTTGTAGATCTTGCTGAACTCCATGGCCTCGGTGTCGGCCGTTCCGGTCATTCCTGCCAGTTTCCCGTACATGCGGAAATAGTTCTGGAACGTGACCGTCGCCAGGGTTTGATTCTCCCTTTCGATCTTGACCCGCTCCTTGGCCTCTACGGCTTCGTGCAGGCCGTCGCTCCAACGGCGGCCGGGCATGAGGCGCCCCGTAAACTCGTCCACGATCGTGACCTTGTTGTCGTTGACGACGTAGTGCACGTCTTTCTCGTAGAGCCAGTAGGCCTTGACCAGTTGCTGTATGGTGTGCAGGCGCTCGGTGACTTCGACGTAGCGCTTCTCGCTGTAGTCCGGGTCGTCCGGGTCGGGTATGACGTAGTCTTCCATGCGCCCGCCCGCCAGAAATTCCTGCCCCTTCTCGGTGATCTCGACGTTGTGCGATTTCTCGTCGATAAAGCAGTAGAGCTGGTTGTCGAACTCGGACAGCTGCTTGTTGCTCATGAGCTGGCCTTCGACCTGATCGATCTTCTTTTTCAGATCGCGGTGCTTGACCAGCAGGTCCAGATACTGCCTGTTCTTGGGATCGCCGCGCTTGACCAGCAGCAGCTTCTCCAGCGTTTCCTCAGTGGCCTGGCCGTCAGAGTCGATCTGCTGGATGGACTCCCGCAAGGCGCGGCCCAGAAATTTCGTCTGCTGGGCACGGATGCGCTCAGCCAACGGCCGCATGGCCATGTAGGTCTTCTGCTGGGAACTCTCTACCGGCCCCGAGATGATCAGAGGCGTTCGAGCCTCGTCGATCAGGATGGAGTCGACCTCGTCCACGATGGAGTAGTGATGCGCTCTCTGGACCCGGTCGCCGATTTCGAACTTCATGTTGTCGCGGAGGTAATCGAATCCGAACTCGTTGTTGGTGCCGTAGGTCACGTCGCACTGGTAGGCCTTGCGGCGCTCGTCGTCGTCCATGTCATGCTGAATCACTCCCACCGACAACCCCATGAATCGGTAGACCCTGCCCATCCACTCGGCGTCGCGGCGAGCCAAATAGTCGTTGACCGTGACGACATGGACCCCCTTCTCCACCAGGCTATTGAGGTAGACCGGCAGGGTGGCAACCAGGGTCTTGCCCTCTCCCGTCTTCATCTCGGCGATCTTCCCCTGATGAAGCACCACGCCGCCCATGAGCTGCACGTCAAAGTGCCTCATCTTGAGCACTCGCCTGGCAGCCTCCCGAACCACGGCAAAGGCTTCCGGGAGCAGGTCTTCCAGGGTCTCGCCGGCGGCCAACCGTGTCTTGAACCGGTCGGTGTGAGCACGCAGTTCCTGGTCCGTCCGGTTGGAGAGGGAGGGTTCCAGGGCGTTGATCCGATCAACCGTGGGTTGAATGGCCTTGATGTCCCGCTCGTGCTTGCTGCCGAAAACTGACTTGAGAAGGGTATCGATTACCAAAGAATGGCCCCTTGATCTGCCGTCAAGAACCTTAATTATGAGAGGATTCAAGACAAAGTCAAGGAGTCAGCCGGAGGGCCGCACGCCCCCTTACCGATGGCGCCGGCGCCGTTCCGGCTTCCTTCGCGGACAGCCGATTTGCGCTCGGTCAACCGGTTTGACAGCGCCCTCCACCGACTCCTATAGTGTTGAATTGACGACTACAGTACCTTCCGCGCCCCTCCGAAGTCGGCCAATCTCCCATGAACTCCCCATCGAAGCCCCCTTACCGGTTGGTTGTGGTTGGAGGAGGAATTTCAGGGCTGGCGGCGGCTCATCGATTGCTGGACGGAGCCTCAAGGCTGAACCAAGCCGTCCGCCTGGACTTGTTCGAATCCGACCGGCGCCTGGGGGGTGTCATCCACACCGTAAAGGAGCAGGGATTCCTGCTGGAAGGAGGACCCGATTCCTTCATTTCCGAGAAGCCCTGGGCGGTGGATCTGTGCCGGCGCCTCGGGCTGGAGAGGAGCCTCATCGGCACCTCACCCAGCCATCGCAGGACTTTTATCGTACGGGGCGGGAAGCTGCTGCCTGTTCCGGAGGGGTTCCACCTGATCGCTCCCTATCGATTCGGCTCCTTTGCCGCCTCCCCCCTTCTGAGTTGGGCGGGCAAGATCCGCATGGCGGCCGACTTGGTGCTGCCGCGCCGGCGGCCCCTTTCAGCCAGGCACGACGAGAGCCTGGCCGCCTTCGTTCGCCGTCGCCTGGGAGAGGAAGCCTTGGCGCGCCTGGCCCAACCCCTGGTCGGCGGCATCTATACCGCCGATCCTGAACAGCTGAGTCTGAGAGCAACCTTCCCGCAGTTTCTCGAAATGGAAGAACGCCACCGCAGCCTCCTGCTGGCCATGTGGCGGGACCGCAAGCGGCAACAGTCATCGGCTGATGGCCACCCTGCCGGTCCCCGCTATGGCCTTTTCGTCTCCCTGGATCAGGGATTGCAGCTTTTGGTGGATCGACTGCGGGAGTCCATACCGGCCCCATCGATCCATTTGGGTTGCAAGGTCGTGTCGCTACGGCGGCTGGACCAGGCTCCCCGGTGGGAGATCGAACTGGAAAAGGGCTCCCCGATCCGGGCGGACGGAATCTGTCTTGCGCTTCCGGCCTGCCGGGCGGCGGACTTGTTGGAGGACCTCGAACCCAGCTTGGCGGCAAGTTTGAGAAGCGTGGTCCATGCCTCCACCGCAACCGTGAACCTGGCCTACCGGACGGCGGACGTTCCCGCCGCCATGGATGGGTTCGGCTTCCTGGTGCCGGCCGTGGAAAGGGGGGCGATGCTGGCCTGCAGCTACAGCCACCGCAAGTTCGCCGGACGCGCCCCCGGGAACACGGCGCTCCTGCGTGCTTTCGTGGGGGGAGCGCTGCACCCGGAAACGCTTGAGGGTGACGATCGGGAATTGATTGCACGGGTCCGTCGGACCCTTGCAGAACTGCTGGGAATCACCCGCGCGCCTCTGCTAAGCCGGGTGGAACGCCACCCGGAGGGCATACCCCAGTATGGAGTCGGGCACCTGGACCTGGTGGCCCGGATTGAAAGCCGGATGCTCCGATGGCCGTCCCTGCAGCTGGCGGGAAACGGGCTCACCGGTATCGGTATCCCGGACTGTGTTCGACGGGCCGAGCAGTGCGCCGACCGGTTGCTGGCCCGCATTTCTCACCGGGGGACGTGAACTACTTCAAGACCATACCGGTTCGGGACCAGCGGGTTCTGCTGAAGAAGTTGAGGGCTTTGCTTCCGTATTCCCTGGCGTGCTGAAGAACGGATTTGGGGCTTGGATCGTAAGGGTCGTCGTCGTAGGACCAGTAGATGAACAGCGGTTTCCCGATGATGTTCCGGCTCGGCACCGGCCCCCAATACCGGCTGTCGTGGCTATTGTCGCGGTTATCGCCCATCATGAAGTAATGGTCCGGGGGAATCAGGAGAGGCCCGTGGGAATCCTTGGGCGCATAACGGTCCTCTCCCAGGTCGAAGTATTGATAGGGTTCCTCGAGCCTCCTGCCGTCGATGTAGACTGCCTTGTCCCTGACCTCCAGGGTCTCGCCGGGAAGTCCGATCACACGCTTGATGAAGGGCACGCTGGGATCGTGGGGAGGCTTGAAGGCCACGATGTCTCCCCTCTCGATCTCACGATTCGGCAGAATTTTCAGGAGGAAATCCGGATAATTGGCCGGGAAGGCGAACTTGTCCAGGAAGAAATGATCCCCAACCAGAATGGTGGGCTTCATCGACTCGGTCGGAACCTGAGTGGCCTGAGCGACAAACTTGGTGAAGAAGAACACGAAAACCAGGCTGAATGCCAGGCTTTCGAGCCACTCCCGGGCCGCGCTCTTGCGCCGCGCCTTTCCTGGTTTCAGGTTGACTTGGTCCTCGGCGGGCCACTCTTGAACGAAATCCTCTTTCTCCTCTGGCATCCTTCCCCCAAAGCCCCGCGTCGGCGGGAACTCCCCGGAACCGATTCTGCTATTATAGGGAATTTTGAGCGACCGCTTCAAGCCGCCCGCGGGGTGTGGCCCGACTGAGGGCAGGGGCCGATTGACGGGATCGCGATCCCCGCGAGGGCAACCCAGAAGATTGCCGCCGGACAATGGGCGCACCTGGGCGCGCTGGTCCGTCGGTTCTCGGAATTTTTCGGAAACTTGCCATGGGTAATCCGACATTTTCGGTCCTTAACTTCGGCTGTCGGGCCAGCCAGTCGGATGGAGCTGCGCTCGAGCAGGCGCTCCTTCGGGAGAACCTGGAGAAGACTCGAAGGGGAGTGACCGCTGACGTCGTGGTCATCAACACCTGCACGGTCACCCGGACCGCCGATGCCCAGGCCCGTCAGGCCATCCGGCGCATTCACCGTCACAACCCCGAAGCCAGCATCGTGGTGACCGGTTGTTACGCTCAGCGCGCGCCCGAGGAAATTGCCCGGATGGAGGGTGTCACCTGCGTTGTCGGCAACTCCCACAAGCAGCAACTGGCGGCCCTGGTCGCAGAGAAGCATCTGCCTCACGACGTTCCGGCCGATTGCGCGGAGTCGGAAGCACGATTGCCCGGCGGCGCCGAGGTTTACTGCGGCAGCATCTTCGAGTCCCGGGAGTTGCGATCCATTGCCGACATGTCAGGGGGCGGCAGAACCCGGGCCTTTCTGAAGGTGCAGGACGGCTGCAGCTATCGATGTTCCTACTGTGTGAT
>JAPVWS010000155.1 GCA_027493295.1 Candidatus Versatilivorator vitaminiformans
TGGACAACTCCCTCTTCAGCCATATCACGCTGAACACCAACCCCTTGCACTTCGACAGCCAGTACACCCGCAAGACCCGCTGGGGACGGATTCTGGTCAACAGCACCTTCACCCTGGCGCTGGTCACCGGCATGAGCACCACCGACGTCAGCCAGAACGCCATGGCCAATCTCGGCTGGGAGAAGGTTCGGCTGCCCAACCCCGTCTTTATCGGAGACACCATTTACTGCCAGTCGGAAGTTCTGGCCAAGAGGCTTTCCAAGTCCCACCCCGAGGCCGGGATCGTCACCGTCCGCTCCCTCGGCGTCAATCAGGACGGCAAGGTGGTGATCGACCTGACCCGGCAGGTCATGGTGTACCGGCGCGGCCATGCCCCCCAACCCGGGGAGTTTCCCCCGATCCAGTGACCCAGCGAGCACTCGGCATGCAGTTGATGCGTTCATGGCTATTCGTTCCCGGCAATCGGCCCCGCATGATCCGGAAGGCGCCCACCCTGGGGGCCGACGTGATCGTCTTCGATCTGGAGGACGCTCTTCCCTCGGCCGAGAAGGCCTCGGGACGGCGGCTGGTGGCCGAAGCGCTCGAGAACCCTTCGGGGGGCTCGCTGCGTTACGTGCGGATCGAGGCCGATCCCGGGCGCGGTCTGGAGGATGCCCGGGCGGTGGTCCGGCCCGGCCTGGACGGGTTGGTGCTGCCCAAGGTGTCCGAGGTCTCCCACCTGCAGCAGACGGATGCCGCACTCGGAGCCCTGGAAGCTGGGGCGGGAATGGAGCCGGGAAGCGTGCGCATGCTGGCCATGATCGAGAGCGCGCGCGGCTTGCTGGAGGCCCCCGCCATTGCGGCTGCCTCCTCCAGAATGGTGGGCCTCTTCTTCGGGGCGGAGGACTTTACCCTGGACCTTGGAGTCTTTGCATCGGATGACGAAGGCCCCGACGAGATGCTCTACGCCCGTTCGGCGGTGGCCGTGGCCGCGGCCAGCCGCGGGCTGGTCGCCGTAGACCGCATCGTGCCCGAGTTCCAAACGCTGGAGCCCCTGGCCGCCGATTCCAAGCGGGCCTGCCGGTTGGGCTTTGGCGGAAAGGGGGTCATCCACCCGCGGCAGATCGCCTGCGTCCACCAGGCCTTCACCCCTACCGAAAAGCAGGTCGAAAAGGCCCGACAGGTGATCGAGGGCTTCGAGCAGGCTCACCGGGAAGGCTCGGGTACGGTTCAGGTGGAGGGCAAGATGGTCGATTGGCCCATCGTCGAGAAAGCCAGGCGCCTAATCCGGATGGCCGAGGCCTCGAAGTCGGAAGAACCGGACTGATTTGGATCGGACCGGGGTTTTGTCCGGCAACATCTCCAGCTTCATGACAAATCCTCCACCCCTGCAGGGCATTCGGATCCTGGCGGTCGAGCAGTTCGGCGCCGGTCCCTGGTCCAGCATGCTGCTGGCCGACCTTGGGGCCGAGGTGATCAAGATCGAAAACCCCCTCAGCCGAGGTGACATTGCCCGCCACGTGGCCTCCGAGATCGAAGGCGACGACAGCGTCTACTTCCAGAGCTTCAACCGGAACAAGAAGAGCATCACCCTCAACCTGAACCATCCCGAGGCGGCCGACGTGCTCCATCCGCTGGTCGGCTGTTCCGATTGCGTCTTCAACAACCTGCGGGGCGACCTGCCCGCCCGCATGGGCCTGGACTACGCCAGCCTTGGCGAGGTCAAGCGCTCCATCATCTGCGCCTCCCTCTCGGCCTTCGGCCGTAGCGGCAGCCGGGCCGCCGAACCCGGCTACGACTACCTGATGCAGGGCTACGCCGGCTGGATGAGCCTGACCGGCGATCCTCAGGGTCCGCCGCAAAAGGCGGGGCTGTCGCTGGTGGATCTGGGCGCGGGAGCCCTGGTGGCTCTGGGCCTGGTGAGCGCCGTCATGCGAGCCCGCGGCACGGGAGTCGGCTGCGACGTGGACGTCAGCCTGTTCGACACCGCGCTTTCCCAACTGGGCTATGTCGGGGCCTGGCATCTGACCAACGGCTTCCAGCCCCAGCGCACTCCCGATTCGTCCCATCCGACCCAGGTTCCCAGCCAGTTGCTTCCCACCCGGGACGGCTGGCTGGTGGTCATGTGCGCCAAGGAGAAGTTCTACCGCAACCTGGTTCGGATCCTTGGAGCCCCGGAGCTGGCCGAAGATCCCCGCTTCGATACCTTTGCACAGAGACTGAAGCACCGCCAGGAGCTGGGGCCCCTTCTGAAAGAGCGGACCCGGACCCGCACCACCGCCGAGTGGTTGCGGCTGCTGAAGGGCCAGGTGCCCTGCGCGCCGGTCAACTCGGTGGAGGAAGCCCTTCAGGACCCACAGGTGCAGGAAGGCCGCATGATCGTCGAGACCGACCATCCGGAATTGGGTGTGGTGCGCCAGGTGGCCGGCGCCATCAAGGTCAGCGACCACGCGCCAATCCACCGCCGCGGCCCCGGACTGGGAGAGCACACCGACCAGGTCCTCGAGGATTATCTTGAGATGACGCCGGACCGGATCCGCCTGCTGCGCCGGAAGGGCGTCATCTGACGGCAATAGGCCCGGACTCTGACGCCGAGGGCGCCGGGCCCACCAGAGGGATCGAAATTGCGAATGCGCATGCTTGACACTCCCTTTTTCAGGAAATACCTGCTGCCGGGATTCGTCTTTCAGTCCATTGTCATCGGTGGCGGCTACGGCACCGGCCGGGAACTGGTCGAGTACTTCCTGCAGTTCGGGCCCGTGGGCGGGCTGCTGGGAATGGTTCTGTCGACCGCCATCTGGTCGGCCGTCTGCCTGGCGACCTTTGAGCTGGCGCGGCGGACCGGTTCCTACGACTACCGGGCCTTCACCCGGCAACTGCTCCACCGCTGGTGGTTCCTTTTCGAAATCTGCTACCTGGTCATGATGCTGCTGGGATTGGCGGTCATCGCCGCCGCCAGCGGCAGCATCGTCGAGGCCGTCTTCTCCCTCCCCTACTATGTCGGGGTCATCGGCATCATGGCCTGCGTGGGGTTCCTGGTCTTCAAGGGAACCGCGGTGATCGAGAAATCCTTCGCCGTGTGGTCATTCGTCCTCTACGCCATCTACCTGGTCTTCCTGGTGTGGAGTCTCTCCCAGTTCTTTGGAGGCAATCCCTGGCCCTCGCTGGAGATCAAGCCGGGATGGGCCCTGTCCGGCGTCAAGTATGCCGGGTACAACATGGTCACCATTCCGGCCCTTCTGTTCTGCATCCGTCACATGGAGAGACGCCGGGAGGCCTTCGGGGCCGGCATCCTGGTGGGGCCCATCGGCATGATCCCGGCCTTTTTCTTTTTTCTGGCCATGGTCACCCAGTTTCCGGCCGTGGTGGATCAGACCGTTCCCGCCAATTTTCTCCTGGAGGTTTTGGGATCGACCGCGTTTCAGGTTGTTTTTCAGGTGGTGCTGCTGGGAACGCTGATCGAGTCCGGAACCGGGATGATTCACGCCTTCAACGAGAGGGTGGCCGGAGTTCTGGCCGAGCGCAGGGCGGTCATGCCGGCCTATCTTCGCCCGGCGGTGGCACTGCTGCTGCTGGTGGCGGCCGCCTCGCTCGCCCCCCTGGGATTGAAGAACCTGGTGGCCGAGGGCTACGGCACGGCCACCTGGGGAGTGATTCTCTGCTACGTGCTTCCCGTGCTGACGATCGGGGTGTGGAAGATCTGGCCGCGGGATGGAGGGTGATCGTGGTGTGGGGCGGCGTTTTTTTGGAGAAGCAGTGCGTTCCCGAACGGGTGCTTCCTATTCGCCGCATTCGCGGCTAGGTTGGCGCGGGACCGATACGACCCCGGGTTGACACCCGGGGCTACCCTGAGCCGCAGCTACGCAGCTCTATAAGGATGGCCTGTAGCCGGTGTTTGCGTGGCCTACCCACGTCAACCGCAGCTTCGCAGCTCTCCCCAAACCCACAACGCTGCAAAGGGAAACGTGCTTTTCTAATTCGAATAGTGCCCCGGGCAAAAGCCCGGGGGGAGCCATCGGAAAACGTCACGTAGGGGAGTTGAGCCGCGAATGCGGCGGCAGCAATGGTCGCGTTGAGAGATCCGGGCGTGTGTAGATTCAGGTCAGCAGATTTTTGATGACGGCGCCCCCGACAAATAGACCGGCAGCGCCCAGAAAGACATTCACGTACGTCAATCCACCTTCCAGTCCGGAAACATCCGACCTCAGGTCGACAACTTCCTTGGACAGATCCGTGCGGACCTGATGGAGGGCACTGGTTAACCGGGCCTCCATTTCAGCCATTGCCCTGGTCAAACGAGATTCCAGTTGGGCAATTTCCTCGTTGTTCATTGTCCTTTGTTCCTTTCTCACTTGAGCTCCCAGGCTCGCAGATCAATCCCCGGCCCCAATCCCTTCGCCAGAAGGCCGCGCTGCTCGCCAGCCCGCCTTCATCTGGCGGGCGAGCTGTTGCACGGTGCGGGCGCTGGTTGGGGAAGCGGCCAGGTTGACCAGTTCCAGGGGGTCGGCGGCGTGGTCGTAGAGTTCGGTGCCCTTGAGGTGGCCGTCCAGCCCCACCCATTCGGTGTAGCGGTAGCGGTCGGTCCGCATGGATTGCCCCAGGCTGTGGTCGTGCCGGGGGAAGTGGCTGAAGGCGGCCCGCTTCCAGGACCGTTCGGGATCGTTCAGCAAGGGAACGAGGTCGCTTCCCTCCACGTGCTTGGGAACGGGCAGGCCGGCCAGCCGGCAGAGGGTCGGGTAGAGGTCCACCAGCTCCACCAGCGACTCGGTCCGCGAGGGCTGGGAGCGCCCTGGCGCGGCAATCAGCAGCGGCACTCGAGTGGCCCACTCGAACAGGGTCATCTTGGCCCAGGTGCCGTGCTCGCCCAGGTGCCAGCCGTGGTCTCCCCAGAACACCACGATGGTCTTCCGGCAAAGCGCAGCGCCTCTTCCCGGGTAGAGGGGTACTTGGGGAAATCCAGGTCGATGCGCCAGACTACCCGGGCCCTGGGGTGCCAGTAGGTCACCGAGTTGTAGATCGACCAGAGAGGCGCGCCGGCCGGCGGCTGGCGGTGCTGCGGCAGCCGGATGCGGTCGAGCGGATACTTGTCGAAGTATTTCTTGGGGGCGACCAGGGGCAGGTGGGGGCGGTAGTAGCCCACGGCCAGGAAGAAGGGCCGGTCCTTAAGGGCCGCCATGGCCGCGATGGCCTGTCCGGTCATGCGTCCGCCGTAGAGGGTTTCGTCGGGCACGTCGGGAGCCTGGATGGCGGGGCAATCGTTTCTGGGAACGATGACGGTGGGCACCTGCGCCCGCTTGGAGAACTCCACATCGGCGATGGCCGCTTCGTCCACCGTCTCCCACATCTCCCGCTTGCGCCCCGGCGAGCTGGGCACCGACCAGCCCTCGGGATGATCGGTTTGGTTGTGGTAGATCTTGCCGAAGGACTGGGTGTGATAGCCGTGGTTCTTGAAGTGCTCGGGGAGGCTGGGGCTTGCCCGGAACCGCTGGCGATCGAAGGGGTGGCGATTGGAGTAGTGGCCGGTGGTGTCGGGACGCAGTCCGAACATCAGGGACACGCGCGAGGGACTGCATTGGGGGGCCTGGCAGTAGGCCCGGCGGAAGGTGGTCCCGCGGGCGGCCAGCCGGTCGATGCTGGGGGTCTCGACGGCCTGCTCGCCGTAGCAACCAAGCAAGGGCCGTAGATCGTCGGCGGCGATGAACAGGACGTTGGGGAGGTCGCCGGCCGTAGCGGCCGGAGGAGACGTCGCCAGCAGTGGCAGCGCGGCCGCCAGCAGGATGCGGACGACCGGTCGGGAGAACCCCCCGCTCTTGAGTTTCATGGTGTCAGCCTCGCCCTTCTCCCGGTCCCCACCTGAATGGTCCAGGTCACCGGTTCGCATCGCCGTCGGCACTATTCCTTTCGCGGGTTCCACCAGTCGTCCAGCAGCCGTTTCATCTCCCGCCGGCGGTTCCTCAGTTGGGGGCTCCCGGCCAGATTGTTCAACTCGTTGGGGTCGGCAGTCAAATCGAACAGCATTTCCCCCTCATCCGAACCCTCGGGGAGGATCAGCTTGTGATTCCCCCAGCGCACCCAGCGGAAGAGGACCTCGGCTTCCGGCTGTTCCAGTTCCATGGCATAGCCGCGGTAGATCTCGCCGAAGACCGGCCGCGCAGGAAGGGTGGCCCAGCCCCGGACCACCGGCATCAGGTCCATCCCCGGAAGCTCCGCGCCCACCTTCCCGATGCCGGCCGCTGCCAGCAGTGTCGGCGCCAGGTCGATGGTGCTCACCAGGCCGGCATGGGTTTGGGGGCTGGCCTGGTCCTCCCACCCGATCAGGATGGGCGTCCGGATGCCCTGCTCGAAGGGGGTGTTCTTGCTGCGCACCGACAGGTTGGGATTCTCCGGATCCACCACGTAGCCGTTGTCGACCACGAAGACCACCAGGGTCTGGCGCAGCAGGTCCCTTTGCCGCAAGCCGTCCAGCAACTCCCCCACGGTCTCGTCCAGCCAGGTGATGCAGGCGTAGTAGGGAGCCAGGTGGTCGGGTACCCGGGAATCTTCCACGTAGGGCTCGAGGTGCCGGCTTGGCGGGTTGTGGGGCAGATGGGGCAGGAAAGGCGCATACCAGACGAAGAAGGACTTTCCGTCCGCGGCCGCCCGGTCGACGAAGTCATGGATGGGCTGCAGGGTCTGCCGTCCGATGGTCAGTCCGGCGTCGCCGTTGCCGTGCCCCGATTTCATGCCCAGTTGCGCAAAGGCCGGGTCCTTCTCGATCGGATGAGGCCTGGCCAGCGTCATGCCCTCGTCGAACCCCGCGTTGGCGAAATCGCCTTCCCAGTGCTTGCCGGTCTGCAGCGTCCGGTATCCGGCCCGGGAGAGCAGGCGGGGCAGGGTGTCCACCCGTCGCACCAGGTAGCTGGCTCGATGCCGGTTCTCCAGGGTATGGGGCAGATCGAAATAGGGGCGGTTGAAGGTGACGCCGCTCTGATGGGGGTAGAGCCCGGTCAGCAGGGTGGCCAGCGAGGGGCGGCACAGGCTGTTGGGGACGTAGCCGTTGACGAATCGGGCCGAGCGGTTGGCCAGGTCGTCGATGTGCGGGGTCCGCACCAGCGGGTTGCCCATGAAGCCGAAGTCGCCATAGCCCTGATCGTCGGCGATGATGAGAAGGATGTTGGGAGGGGCGGCCCGAAGATGGCCGGCCATTCCCAGGGAAAAGACCGCCAGGACAAGAACTGGGAGCCCCCTCCCGCGTTGCAGGCTGGGCGGGCGCATGCCGGTTGAAGACACCTCGTTTTTCAGCATCTCTCAGCCTGGATTTCCGGCCGTCGGTCGGGATTTTGCCGGCTGATTGGTCAGGAGCAGCGGATCGGGTTTCGACTCCGCCAATACCGCCTGGAGCCCGTGAAGCCGAACACCCGAGGTCCCGCCGTTCCCTGATGGATCCGCCGGGAAACACCGATTGTGCAGCCTGGGGAATGGTCTGTCAATCGGTCCGGCAACTGCGATAGAATGCCGCGCGAAACGGAAATTACCGCGCCATTGGATATGGCCCCGGGGCCCCCACGGGGACGGCCCGGGGTCGAGACGCCCAACAGTCTCTATCCGGACGGGCGATCGCGACCGGCGGCCGCCCGGAATAATCTGCCATGCTCAGACAATCAATCGAGCCCCGGACCCGGGAGGGCAGGGAGTACATCGCAGGGGAATGGAAGCCCCACCGGCAGGAACTGTCGGTTCTCAATCCCTCCGACCAATCCGTCATCGGAGCGGTTCCGGTGACTGAAGTCGAAAGCCTGGATCGGGCGGTGGCCGCGGCCAACGATGCCCTGGGCACCTGGGGGAACCATTTGAAGTGGTCCTGGGTCCGGCGGGCCGAAGTGGTGGACACCTGGGTCCAGCACGTTCGCAAGCACCAGGCCGAGCTGGCTTTCCTGATGGCGGTCGAGAGCGGCAAGCACCTGGACGAGTCCAGGGCCGACGTGGTGGAGGCCATTCACATGCTGCAGTATTGCGCGGGCCGGGGCCGCCAGCCCATCGGCGAACGGGTGGCCTCGGAGATTCCCGACAAGGAAGCCGAGATCTACCTGGCCCCGCGCGGCGTCTGCACTGTCATCACCCCCTGGAACTTTCCGGCGGCCATTCCCACCTGGCTGATCGGGCCCGCCCTGGTCTGCGGCAATCCGGTGGTGTTCAAACCCTCCGAGGAGACTCCCTTGACCGCCCAGTACCTGGTCCGGCTGTTCGACCTGGCGGCCCGGGAGCACGGGGCGCCCGCGGGCGTGCTCAACCTGGTCTACGGCCCGGGAGAGGTGGGGGAGCACCTGGTCCGGCATCCGGACACGGTGGGTCAGCTCTTCACCGGCTCTCATGGGGTGGGGTCCAAGGTCAAGCAGATTGCGGCTTCCCACTACGACAAGTTCGCGGTGTGCGAAATGGGGGGCAAGAATTCGCTGATCGTGCTGGAGGACGCCAACCTGGAGCTGGCCGTCAACTCGGCCATCCTGTCGGCCTACAAGACCACCCACCAGCGCTGCGTGTCGGCCGACCTGCTGATTGTCCAGAAGTCGATCGAGCCCGAGTTCACCCGGCGTTTCCTGGAAGTCACCGACCGGGTCCGCTTTGGAGATCCGCTGGATGCCGCCTTCCTGGCCGGCCCCCTGATCAACCGGAAGGCGGTGGACAAGTTCGAGGACTGCGCCTCCCGGATCGAGGAAGAGTGTGAGGACCGCCTGCGCCAGGGCAGTCGGGAAGGCCCGGGCAACTTCGTCCGTCCCAATGTCTTCCGGATGTCCCATCGTCCCGGGACCTTTGCCTTGACCCAGGAGTTCTTCACCCCCAACGTGGTGATCGTTCCGGTGGAGGACTTCGAGGAAGCCATGCAGGTGGCCGGTGCCAGCGAGTATGGGCTCTCGATGTCGCTGATAACTGATGACTTCCGCAAGATGAGGGAGTTCAAGGTTCTGGGCAGATGCGGTCTGAAATATGTCAATCTGCCCACCATCGGCGCCGAGGTGCACCTGCCCTTCGGGGGCATGAAGCGCTCCGGCACGGGCATGCCGTCGGCGGCCTGGCTTTTCAACTACATGTGCCACGCCACCGCTTTTACCGTCAACTACGCTGAAGAGATCAAGATGGCCCAGGGCCTCTCCGCCAAGGTGTGATCGGGGCATTGAACTGCACCGCATCGGAGAGCGGTCCCCCATTGGCGGGTGCCAACGGACGCCCACCCACAGTCCCAAGGAGAATGAATCATGCGGTCAGCCAGAGTTTCCATGAATGCCGTTTCCCTGAAAGATCGAATCCGGCTGCTGCCGGCCGTCTGCCTGCTCCTGCTGCTGGCAGGGTCCGGCTGCACCCTCCCCGGCCCGTCCCCGACGGAGTTCGAGTCAGTGAGCCTCGGCAAGGACCAGTGGCAGTTCATCGGAGGGGACTGGGAGGAGAGCGCGGAGGGAGTGATGACGCCGCCCAGGAAGGTGGCCGACGAGCACCTGGCCTTCAATACCAGCCGGGCCTATACCGACTTCGAGGCCGAGTTCGACTTCCGCTGGAACATCCAGAACTGCGGCGCCGGGTTGATCTTTCGCGCCCGCGATGCCCGGCATTACTACATGGCCCACTTCCCCTGCACCGGCCAGCAGTACCGCGCGGAACACTTCTGGGCGGCCATCTCCAAGGTGGACGAATCGGGGTGGGTGCACTTTCTGCAGAAGGAGCTGGTCAGCGGCGCGCCCAGCGAGATCGGGATTTGGCACAAGGTCAGACTGGTGGTCAAGGGGCCCGAGTTTCGTCTCTGGGTGAATGGCCGCCCGCAACCGGTGGTCCGGGACGACACCTACGCCGGACCGGGCTTCGTGGGCCTGGAGAGCTTTAATGCCCGGGACCCCGACACCATCGGCCCTTACGGGGATCCCATCGTCAATATCGGGGCCGGCAGCAGCTTTCGAAACGTGAGGATTCGGGGGCGGAAAGACGGCTCGGTGGCCTGGGATTCGGAGCCCAAGCCGATTCGGAACTATTTCTACCCCCTGGGCGACACCCCTCTGGGCAAGTGGCAGTACGCCTCCAGCCTGGGGCGGGCTCCCAACGGCGACCTGATCATGAAGCTGGCGGTGGCCAAGGAGCACCTGGTCCCCGGTGCCGTGCAGGTGCTGCTCCGCTCCACCGACAACGCCAGAAGCTGGTCCGAGCCTTGGAAGCTTCCGGAGGCCCTCAAGAGCGGATCCTTCCACACCGGTCCCGACGGCCTGCTGCGGCTGCACTGGGTCCAGAACGAGCCTCCCTTCCGGATTCTCACCGCCGCCTCCAGCGACAACGGCAAGACCTGGGGGGACATCGAGGAGCGGGGCCGCATGAAGTTCGCCAAGGGCCTGGAGGTGGGAAACGCCTACGTGGGAAAGATAGTGGAACTGAAGAACGGGACTCTGCTGCGCTTCGGCTACGCGGTGGGACCCAACGAGAGCGTGCACGGCGCCATCAAGGAGAAAGGCGGGGTTCGTTACTGGGGACCCATCACCGAGGCCGATTTCGGCTTCTCCATCCGCTCGACCGACGGGGGGAAGACCTGGTCGGATCCGGTTGACGTCAACGGCCCCAACCCCAGTCCCCACTACTTCATGGTGGCCAAGGAGACGGGTTCGGAGGTCTCGGCGGCGGAGACCCGCCAGGGACATGTCGTAGCCCTGATTCGGGCCTACACCTCGCCCTGGATGTGGGAGAGCTGGTCCACCGACGGGGGCAAGAGCTGGAGTCCGGCCGCCCGGGGACCCTTCCCCATGTACGCGGCCACCAACTCCATGACCTCCACCGCTTCCGGTTACCTGGTGATCGCCGGGCGCCATCCCGGAGTGGGCCTGCAGGTGAGCCGGGACGACGGCATGACCTGGCGGACGACCCGGATCGACACGCCCTTCTACGCCAACGGATTCTCACTGGAGGTGGAGCCCGACGTGGTGCTCTACATCTACGACGGGAAGTATTCGGATCCCCAAGTGCGGGCCCAACTCATCCGGGTCACTCCGGAGAAGGCCGAGCCGGTTCGAGTCAGCGGGGGATGATGGGGATCCAGCCGCAGCGCCCCTACCACCCCTTCCAGCTCCCGTCCTCGTGGCGGTATTGCCGGAAGGGCAGCGGCTGGTAGTCCATCTTGGCGATGTCCTGCTCCTTGACCTCGACTCCCAGCCCCGGCAGGTCGGTCACGTTGACGTACCCGTCCTCGATCCGCCATTCGTGCTCCACGAAACGGTCGAACAGATCCCAATAGCCGGTCTCCTGGATCAGGAAGTTGTTCATCACCGAATCGGCGGCCAGGCTGGCGCCGTAGTAGAGCGGCCCGCCTCCGATATGGGGGGCCATCAGCATCTGGTTCTGCTCGGCGGCCTTGGCGATCTCCAGCAGCGAAGTGATCCCGAAAGCGTGCAGCGTGTCCGGCTGCAGCACGGCGCAGGCCCGCTGGTCGATGATGGGTTTGAAGTCGTTCAGGGTAAAGAGCTTCTCTCCGGTGGCAATGGGCACGGGACTGTTCCTGGAGACCGCCAGCAAGGCATCGATGGAGCCCACCTTGACGGGTTCTTCCAGAAAGAGCGGCTTGTAGGGCGCCACCCGGCGGGCGTAGTCGATGCTGAGCTCCGGGGTGGGGCTTCCGTGGGTGTCCAGAAGGATGTCGAAGCCAGGGCCCATGGCGCTGCGCATGGCCTCCACGCAGGCCACGCTGTGGGCCACGGCGGCCTCGTCCATGGGCCAGGTGCGGGTCTCCAGGGGATTTCCCTTGACCCCGGCAAAGCCGGCCTCGGCC
>JAPVWS010000156.1 GCA_027493295.1 Candidatus Versatilivorator vitaminiformans
GGGCAGCAATGCCATCGGGCTCTTCCATGCCTTCCTGGAAGATGAAACGGTGGCCATGGTGGGAGTCGAGGCGGGCGGTCGCGGTTCGAACCTGGGTGAGCATGCGGCGCGCTTCAGCGGCGGGAAGCCTGGGATCCTCCAGGGGACCTATTCCTACGTGCTGCAGGACGAGGACGGACAGATCGCCAAGACCCACTCCATCTCGGCAGGCCTGGACTACGCGTCGGTGGGGCCCGAGCACGCATTCCTGAGGGATCAGGGACGCATCCGCTACACCTCCGCCACCGATGAGGAGACCCTGGAAGCTCTCCATCTGCTGAGTCGAACCGAGGGTATCGTTTCGGCCCTGGAGAGCGCTCACGCCGTGGCCGAGGTCATGCGGATGGCGCCCCGGCTCAGGGAAGAGGACCTGCTGCTGGTGAACCTGTCCGGCCGGGGCGACAAGGACGTGCAGACGGTGGCGGCCGCCGATTCGGAATGAGCAGGAAAGACGATCCGCGAGAGGGTGAATAGGGGGCGTTGTTGAATTACTGGAATAACTTCGATCAACCGCTGCTGTATTGCATTGATTCAATAGCGTCACCTACGTGCGCGTTACAAGTTATTCCAGTAATTCAACAACGCCCCCATCGCTGTAACGTCTCCAGCGCTGCAGGACGAATTTTTCAAAAGGCTCGATGGGTTGAGAAATGACCCGCATTGGGCAGATGTTCGACCGGGCCCGCCAACAGGGGAAGGGTGTCTTTATTCCTTACGTCACTCTGGGCGACCCCGATCTGGAGACTTCCGGGAGGGTCGTGCTGGAATTGGCAGAGACGGGAGCCGACCTGATCGAGTTGGGTGTGCCCTTCTCGGACCCCCTGGCTGACGGTCCGGTGATTCAGAGAGCCACCGAACGGGCTTTGGCTCGGGGTTTCACTTTGGAGAAGGGCTTGGCGCTGGTGGCCGACCTGCGCCGACAGACCCAGGTTCCGCTGTTGCTCTTCAGCTACTACAACCCGTTGTTTGCCTATGGTTTCGAGAAGCTGGTCTCGGCTGCCGAACAGCGTGGAATCGACGGTGTCCTGATTACCGATCTCTCGGTGGAGGAGGCGGAGGGGCCCTTGCAGGTGCTCAGGGCGGCAGGTCTGGACTCCGTTTTTCTGGCGGCTCCCACCAGCACCGACGAACGGATCCGAAAAATAGCCGCCTACTCCTCCGGGTTCATCTATGCGGTCTCGCGCACCGGAGTGACCGGGGCTCGAAAATCGCTTTCGGTCGAAGTCCGGTCCCTGATCCGAAAGATTCGTTCGCAGACCTCCCTTCCCGTCGCTGTGGGGTTCGGAGTCTCGGAGCCGGATCATCTCCGGCAAATATGGTCACAGGCCGAGGGCGCCGTGGTGGGAAGCGCCATCGTCGGCTGTATCGAACGGAATCTGGGTCAGCCCGATCTGGCGCAACGGGTTGGAGAGTTTGGGCGGTGGCTCAAGGGAGGTTGCTAGACCATGGATATTTCCGATTGGCGAAAGCGCATCGACGAGGTCGACGCCAAGCTGGTCGCCCTGTTGTCGGATCGTTCCGGTTGCGTGATGGAGATCGGCAAGATCAAGCGCCTCCGGCAGCTCGCGGTGAGAGATCCCGAACGGGAAGAGCGAATCCTTGGGCGGATCGTCCGCAATAACAAGGGGCCTCTTGCCGACGAAGCGGTGGCCAGGATCTTCGAGACCATCATCCACGAGTGCATTCGATTGGAGGAGCAGGTAAGTGAATAAAGTCATTCGGGATGCCAACCAGGCGATCAGCGACATCGGCGACGGCGCCACCATCATGATGGGCGGCTTCGGACTGTGCGGCATTCCGGAAAACCTCATCCAGGCGTTGCGGGACCAGGGCGCCAGAGATCTGACAGTGATCAGCAACAACGCCGGCATTGACGAGTTCGGTATTGGAATCCTGTTGGAGAAGCGCCAGGTCCGAAAAATGATCGCGACCTACGTGGGCGAGAATCGGCTCTTCGAGGAACTGGTGCTCAAGGGTGAGTTGGAAATCGAGCTTTGTCCACAGGGAACCTTTGCCGAGCGTATCCGCGCCGGAGGGGCCGGGATCGGTGGATTCTTCACGCCCACGGGCTACGGGACCGTGGTTGCCGAGGGCAAGGAAACCCGTTCCATTGAAGGCAAGCACTACGTCCTGGAGCTTCCCCTCAAGGCCGACTTCGCCTTCGTCAAGGCTCATTGGGGAGACAGTGCCGGCAACCTGGTTTATCGAAAGACCGCCAGGAACTTCAACCCCCTGATGGCCATGGCTGCCCGGGTCACCATTGCCGAAGTGGAGGCGCTGGTGGAACCAGGAGACCTGGATCCCGATTCCATCCATACTCCGGCCATTTATGTGGATCGGATCTTTGAAGGGGTCGACTACGAAAAGCGCATCGAGAGACGAAGAGTGAGGGATTGACATGCCGGACCAAAGACGCGATGCCATCGTGCGCCGGGCCGCCCGGGAGTTGAGGGATGGATTCTACGTCAACCTGGGAATCGGCCTGCCCACCCTGGTGGCAAACCATATCCCCGAGGCCATGAGCGTCACCCTGCAGTCGGAAAACGGCCTGCTGGGAATGGGGCCTTATCCCGCGGAAGACGAAGTGGATCCGGATCTCATCAATGCGGGCAAGGAAACGGTAACGGCGTTGGAGAGCGCCTCCTACTTTTCCAGCGCCGAATCCTTCGACATGATCCGCGGCGGACACATCGATCTCACCATCCTGGGGGCCATGGAGGTGGACGAGCAGGGAAACCTGGCCAACTGGATGATCCCCGGAAAGATGGTGAAGGGCATGGGGGGAGCCATGGACCTGGTGGCGGGGGCCAAACGGGTGATTGTCGCCATGGAGCACCGGACCAGGAAAGGCCATCCCAAGATCCTGCCCGAGTGCCGGCTCCCTCTCACCGGTGTGGGAGTGGTGGACCGGATTATCACGGAAATGGCGGTTCTGGACGTGACTCCGCAGGGTTTGCGGCTGGTGGAAATTGCCGAAGGGCTGAGTCTGGATGACGTCCGGCAGGCGACCGCGGCCCGATTCTCGGCAGACCCCGATCTCAAGACAATTCAAGACTGATCCGGAATGTCAACGGCACAGCGGCTGTCCTACAGGTGTTGCCGGTAGAACTGGATCATGCGAGTCCAGGTGTCTTCGGCATCTACCTGGTGGTAGACGTCCGGCCGGACCTCGTTGAAGAAGGCGTGGTCCCGTTGGGGATAGATGCGGAAGTCGACGCTTTTCCCAGCGTCGCGGAGGGCCGTTTCCAATTCCCGGACCGCCTGGGGGGGTACGAAGGCATCCTTTTCGCCGAAGAAACCAAGCACGGGCGCCTCCAGCGAAGGAATGTCCGGTTGTACCTTGGGATGGATGCCGTAGTAGACGACGCAAGCTCCGATGCCGGGGTTGGCGCAGGCCGCGTAGAGCGAGAGTTGTCCTCCCATGCAGAAGCCAACGCTGCCCACGCGGGCTCCGCGGGTCTCCTTCAGGCTGAGGAGGTAGTCGACCGATCCCGCCAGATCTCGAGCGGCTGCTTCGATATTCAGCGCCATCATGAGCTTGCCGGCTTCGTCGGGGCTCTTGGTGGATTGACCGTGATACAGATCCGGAGCCAGGGCCACGAATCCTGCGTCGGCAAGACGATCGGCAACCCCCTTGATCTGGTCTACAAGCCCCCACCACTCCTGAAGGACGACAACTCCCGGGCCACCCGCACCCGGCCTGGCCAGGTATCCCTGGCATTGGCCGCCATTGCTCGAGAAAGTCACCATTTCGCCAGCCATCTTCACCCCTCCGTTGTCCTGTGGGAGCCCCTCGGGGGCCGCATGGATCCAACCTGACGTCTTGTTGGGCGGCAGTATAACACGTTGCTGCGGGGCTGTTTTACGGCTAAGGCGCCAACCCGATGGATCTTCATCATGTTGGTGGCGCCCTGAACGTTCATGACACCGGAGACGATGACGATGCGCTCGTCGCGAGTGGCCAGGTTGCGCTCCATGAGGATCCGGTCCGCCATCCCGATCAGGGTATCGGTATCGGCGATCTGATGGATGAGGACCGGGACCACTCCTCTGAGCAGGTTCAGTCGGGGGAAGACGGCGTCGCTGGGGGTGATGGCGAAGATGGTTTGCGCCGGCCGGAAGCTGGACAGGATGTTGGCGGTAGCGCCCGAGGTGGTAAAGACGACGATTTTCCGGGTGGGCAACTGCTTGGCGGCCGACAGGGCGGCCCGGCAAACGGCGTAGGCCGTGTCGGTATGATTGCCGAAGAAGTCTCGTTCCTCCAGAAAATGGGGGTAGGGTGGAGCCTCGGACTCGGTGTGGAGGGCGATGCGACTCATGGTTTGGACGCTCTCCAACGGGTAGCGGCCGATAGCGGTTTCCGCGGAAAGCATGAGGGCATCGGTCCCGTCCAGAATGGCGTTGGCAACGTCGGAGGCCTCGGCGCGGGTGGGGCGGGGATGACTGGTCATGGATTCCAGCATTTGAGTGGCCGTAATCACCGGCTTTCCCGACTGCACGGCGGCCCCGATCAGCTTCTTCTGCAGGAGGGGAACCTGTTCGGCGGGCACCTCCACACCCAGGTCTCCGCGCGCCACCATGATTCCGTCCGAGACTTCCAGGATGTTTGGCAGCTCGTCCAGCGCCTGAGGTTTTTCGATCTTGGCGATCAGGGGAGGCAATGCTTCTCGATCGCCCAGCCGTGCCAGCCGTTTCCGCGCCTGTACCAGGTCCTGGGCTACGCGGACGAACGAGAGTGCCAGGTAGTCGACTCGGTTCTCGACCGCAAATTGCATGTCCACCTCGTCCTTGGCGGTGACGGCGGGTACCGAGAGAGAAGCACCGGGCAGGTTGACGCCGATGCGACTACGGACGGTTCCGCCCGAAACCACTCGGGTGGCCACATCCTCGGGCGAAACTTCCAGCACCTCCAGCACCAGCAGGCCGTCGTCCATCAGGATCCTGTCGCCGCCGCGAACGAACCGGGGAAAGGAGGGGGCATCGATGGTGACGGTGTCCCGGTTCCCCTGAACCTTGCGGGTGGTCAGGGTGAATCGCTGTCGGGCCGCCAACTCGGCGCGTCCCCCCTCGATTGTCCCCAGGCGCAACTTGGGGCCCTGCAAGTCCACCAGGGTGGCTATGGGCAGATTGAGCTCCTCGGCGATCTTCCGAATGCGTTGGATCACTCTGCGATGGGAGGCGTGGTCACCGTGGGACATGTTGAGCCGGAAAACGTCGACCCCTCCCCGGATCAACTGCCGGAGGGCTCGCGCCGAGTCGCTTGCGGGTCCGACGGTGGCCACGATTTTGGTTTTTCTCATCGGTGGCGGCTCTCAATTCAATAGGGAGCAACAGGCAAAAGAGATATCCACGAAGGGGCACGAAGGACGACGAAGGGAAAAGGACAAGCCAGGGCGCGCCCAGCACCGTGTGTAAGCTGAAGACTCCATACAAAGCGCTGCAAGACGTTAAAGACCAACACTTTTCTACCGTAGGCTCAGCGGCCTGGTGAGATATGCGGGCTAGAGGAGCCTATTGCAAGATTCGGCAGCGGGACGTTTGCCGGGAATGGCCACCAAAGGCACAAGAACACATGTTGTGACTTTTGTGCTTTTTGTGGTTAGACAGCATTCTTCACGAGGCCGCGCCCGATGATGAATCCTCAATCTGGGAGAAAAGGGTAGGTTCCGTGTCGCGAGCCGGTGATTTGCGGCTCCGGGTTGTTTTGCTGCGGGTGGTCTTCTTCCGGGCAGTTGTGGTCTTCCTGCGACTTTTGGGGGTGGCACCGCCGTCCGAGTCCGGCTCGGTCGTGGGTGCGGCAGACCCGCTCAGCAGGGGTGCGTCCGCGGGCGGCGCCTCCACCGGGGATGCTTCTTCCACTGAAGTTCGCGCTCCTTCGGCAGGAGCCGCGGCGGTCGCCATGCTCTCCGGAGGCTGCTCCGGTGAGGTATCGGGAAGCTCGGCTGGCGCAGCTTCTTCGGCCGCCTTGGCGGCAGACTTCCTGCTCCCGGCGGTGCGGCTCCTGGAAGAGCGCCGGCGGGGACGGGTCGCTTTCTTTTCAACCGTGGGAGGTGGCTCGGTGGATTGTTCGGCCGCGGCGGTTTCCCCCGGGGAGGGCTCCTGCACCGAAGCCTGCTCCCCCTCGGGAGAGGACGCCGTGGCCGATGCGCTTTCTACGGGCTGTTCCGGTGGGGCGGGGGCGATCTCGGACGACGGGGCCACCTCGGTTGCCTCGGCAGTGGACTGCTTGCTCCCGGCGCTGCGACTCCTGGAAGAGCGCCGCCGGGGACGCGCCGCTTTCTTTTCAACCGGAGGAGACGGCTCGGTGGATTGTTCGGCTGAGGTGGTCTCCCCCGGGGAGGCGCTCTCCGCCGGAGCCTCGGGTGTCTTCGCCAAGGGCTGGGGCGCCGGTTCGCTCTGAGGCTCGGTGGGTGCGGTTTCAACGGAAGGCTGAGGATCGGTCCTGGCTTTCTCTCGAGCACCTTGCCGGCGACCGCGGGACGAGCGGGTTCTGGTTGGTGCACTGCTCTTGCCGGCCGTCGGCGGGCTCTCGCCCCCGGAGAGAGTGGACTCCGCCTTTTCTTCGGTTGGCGCCTCCGTCCCGGTGCCATCCCCGCTCAAAGTCACGATATAGCCGCCGCTCTTCTGGTCCTTGGTCAACTGGAGCAGCTTGTTTTCGGCGGCGTCCTCCAACAGGCGGGAGAAGCTCGGGTATCCGAAGTAGGCCTCATTGAATGAGGGCAACTTCCGGACCAGCGTCTGCTTGATGACGGAACCGTAGATGAACTCCTTGCCTTCTCGCTGTAGCGCCTCAAAGGTTTCGACAACCAGACGCAGGGCCTCGGCTTTCTTGCGAGGCAATCCATTCAGCTTGGGAGCCAGGGTCGTATTTTCAGTGGAGGGCCGGACCAGGTCTTCATAAAAGATGAACTCGTCGCAGTTGTTGATCAACAGATCGGAGGAGGACTGCTTGACTCCCATCCCGATGACGTAGCGGCCATTCTCCCGCAGCTTGGAGACCAACGGGGAAAAGTCGCTGTCCCCGGAAACCAGGACAAAGGTATCGATGTGGTCCCGTTGATAGGACAGGTCCAGCGCATCCACCACCATTCGAATGTCGGCGCTGTTCTTGCCGCTGTAACGGCTCTGCGGCACGTCGATCAACTCGATAGCGGCTTGGTGAAAGGCCCTCTTGAATTCGGCGTAGCGATGCCAGTCGGAGTAGGCGCGCTTGACGGTGATCTTGCCCTTCTCGACTAGCCGCTTGAGGACGAGGTCGATGTCGAAATTGCCGTATCGACTTTCGCGGACTCCCATGGCCACGTTCTCAAAGTCGATAAAGACGGCAATTTTTCGTTCGTCGATCTGCATGTGGGTTCGGCGCTAGTGTAACCCAGCCATGAACCTAACACAATGACCGGTGAGAAATGTGGGCAAGGTTGAAGGGTAAGACCGGGGGCCGGGCCAGGCGAGACTGCAGGTTATCTGTCGGCCCGCTGACAGGTCGGAAAGGCGGGGGTCATCCGGACATGGCCTGTCTCTCGATCCTGCCCGGACCGGGAAGCAGGTGGTTTTCGGGCGCCAGATCCAGCCGGGAGAGTTCCTGCAGAAAACCGATGTGGGCCGGTGCGACCCGATCGAGATAGGAGGCCTTGATTGCGTCGAAGTCCGCGATGGTTCGCTGGCAGCCTCTGGCCAGCCTCATCCTGCCTTTTTGGGTCAGGTACCGCCGGTGGGATTCCAGTTGGACGATCAGCACGCCATAGTCGTGGGCCCAACCGATGACGTCCTGCAGATCCTTGGCCAGCCTGATCGCCCGGCCGAACCGCTGGTCGTAAGCCGCATTCAGGAGTTCCAGGCGATATCGCAGTTTCTTGGTGTTGATCCTGAGTTCATGCAAACGCGCTTCGTACTCCTCCCCTGAAGGCGCCGCCTCGAAGGCGAAGATCTTGGCGACGTTCTGCCTGAGATCCCTGGAGCTGATGCTGAGAAAACCCTCGAACTCCAATTCCTGGCCCACCTGGGTAAGCAACGAGGGTCTGGACCGGCTCGTGCGAGCGGTTTCGGCAAACCGGCTCAGCATGTCTTCGAGGGCGCCCCGGTCGATCTTGCCCACCTGCTTGAGCATCTTTCGCCGCTGGCGCGCCTGTTCAAATTCGAAAATCTCCAGCAAGTACTCATGGGTGGTGCTCAGGATCGGTGACGGCCCGGGTTGGTAGGCCGCCAGCAGACTGAGGTTGACATCGGTTTCCCGGGGCCGTCCCAGGACCCGGGTGATGTTCCTGACCGATGAAAGAACCTTCTTCAGCTTTCTGGGAGCATAAAAGGCGTTGAACACCTGAAAGCACTCGCGCAGCCTGCGGGAGGCCACCCGCATATCGTGAAGGTGCTCGATATCCTTTCCCTCTCGAGTGCCGGCAGCCTGGGAAAACATGGCTCTCACCCAAAAGAGGGCCGACTCCGCCGCGAAGCCGCGGATGTCCTTGTTCTTTAACGTAATGCCCGTCTTCATGGCGCGGTAGTGCGGAGGGTTGCCGCAGAGGGGACCACCGTCAGGGTTGAGCCAGGTCGGGTTTTTTCTTTACGAAATCTTAATATAACACACCGGGACGGGTCCTACCGAAAGTCGACCTACGGGAGGATGCACGACAAAATTGCGAGGCGAAAGAGGCGGAGCCGAAGAAGCCCGTAGTCGAGCCAGCGGAGACCCGCGCCTCGTGAGTAACACGGATTACTAACGGGATGGACAGGATATACAGGATTGATTTCAGGAATCTGGTGCCTTGTAGTCCTCGGCATCGATGTGCCCGCAGCGGATTTTCGGCCGAGTCGCATTCTCGTGCAGCAACCTCTCGTCCTGCTTATCCTGTGCATCCTGTGTTTCCATATAAATTCTTGAGCCCTTTGCAAAATTCGAAGCGGAGCAGGTCATCCTGCGGGCAATCCTGAGGTGCTGCCTCTTTCAAAATCGGGTGCGACCTGGTGGAAAATGCTGTCCAACCACAAAAAGCACAAGAGTCACAATTTATGTTTTTGTGCCTTTTGTGGCCATTCACGGTAAACGTCCCGCTGCCGAATCGGTAGTGACGCAGGGTGACTCCGTAGCGATTCCAATTTTTCTCGTGCTCACTCCCCGAGAGCCCGAGATTTTCGGGAGGGCTGCCAGAGATCTACTCCTTCGCGTACAATGCGGTTCGATTGCATCTGAATTCGACGAGGCTTCGATGACCAGGGATCCGCAAGGCCGGTTCGATCTGACCCGCATCGCTCAACAGTTGGGAGGGGAAGGATACGTCGTTCTGGAGGGGCTGCTGGACTCCGGCCAGTTGACGGAGTGGCGCAGCCACATCGACAGGCTGGCGGAGCAGGAACGCCGGTCTCCGTTCCTTCCGGGCGATGGACCGGTTCATCCCGGAGACGAGGAAATCGAATCCTACCTGGCGGAATCCTACGCGGTCAGCAGGGAAGAGCTGGCCCGAATGATGCAGCGGGTCCGCCACACACGGGCCGAGAACCGGGATACGCCCTGGCCCGTGGGACCGCGGCAAATCAACAAGACCTTCATGCACATCCCCAATCTCTTCGATCACGACCGCTCGCAGTACGTGCGCAATCTGCCGGCCAAGACCTACCTCGCCGATGCCCTGGTCGAGCATCCCGTGGTCCTGGGCCTGGCCCATCGCCTGCTCGGACGAGACTGTGTGCTGGGTGACGTGACCGCTACCAGTATCGGTCCGGGCACGCCGGGAGGCCCCTGGCATCTGGACAACCCCTTGACTCAAATGCCCGAGCCGCTGCCCGATTTTCCCTTGGGGTTTCAGGTGGCCTGGATGATCGACCCCTTTACCGCGGCCAACGGGGCGACCCGGATCGTACCCCGGAGCCACTTGACCCGCAGCAAGCCAAGCTGGAAACGGGGGGACCGGGCCGAGGAGAAGGCTCTGTGCGGTGAGGCCGGCGCGGTTGCGATCTGGCTGGCCAGCACCTGGCACCGGATAGGCCCCAATTCCACCGATCGCCCGCGCCGGGCCATCATTTCCTTCTACCAGCGTTCCTGGATCAAGCCCTTTTCGGATTACCGCGGCAGCATTTCTCCGGAACGGGCCCGGCGCATGTCCCCCGCCGCACGTTACCTCTACGGCTTCTCGGCCAATGGGCTTCGGAGGGGTTGACGGATTGCCGGGGATCAGCGGGCTCTTTCCATGTAGGCGCCGCTGTTGGTGTCGACGCGGACTTTCTCGCCCGCGTTGACAAAGGGAGGTACCTGCACCACCAGTCCCGTTTCCAGCTTGGCCGGTTTGTTGACGCTGGAAGCGGTGGCGCTCTTGAGGCCGGGTTCGGTCTCCACCACCTCCAGATCCACCGTGGTGGGGAGCTGAATCCCGACGGGGGTCTGCTGGTGGAATTCGACCCGGATGGTGATGTTGGGAACCAGGTAGAGAATGCTGTTTCCCAACAGGTTTTCGCCCAGGTGAACCTGTTCGTAGCTGGTCGTGTTCATGAACACGTAGTCGGCTCCGTCCTGATAGAGATATTCCATCTCCTGCTGCTCCAGAGCCACCCGCTCTACGGTGTCGACGGAACGGAATCGGTGGTCGATGAGGGCTCCGGTCCTCAGGTTTCTGAGTTTGGTTTGCACGAAGCCCCGTTTGTTTCCAGGGGTCAGATGAGTGAAGGAAAAAACCGAGAACAACTCGCCATCCTTTCGAATCACCATTCCGCGTCTTAGTCCCGTGGCCGATATCATAGTCCTGGTCCTCCAACCTCTTGGGTTTCCATCGCTGCCTGATCCCGCGCAGGACCTCCGGTGTTCCGGGAACCGGCTGTGGCACGGCTCTCTCTCATCATTCTCTCGATTTCCTCCGCCTCCCGGGGCAATCCCCGGGAGAGAATCCGGTAGCCGTCCCGGGTAACCAGGACGTCGTCCTCGATGCGGACGCCGAGGTTTTCCTCGGGAATGTAGATCCCGGGCTCGATGGTGATCACCATTCCGGGCTCCAGGGGACGACTGCGATCGCTCACCGGATCGTGGACCTCCAGCCCCAGGTGGTGTCCCGTCCCGTGAATGAAGTAACGCCCCAGCCTTCGTCCCTGCCGATCTCGGCCGCGGCTGTCAATGGTCTGGAAAGCCGCTTGATAGATGGAACCATCGCGGTCGAATGTCGCCCCGGGCCGAACCTGCTCCAGGGCGGCCTTCTGCGCCGCCAGGACGACATTATAGATTTCCTTTTGTCGGCGGGTGAAACGGCCGCTGACGGGATAGGTTCGGGTAAGGTCGGCGCTGTAGCCGTCGAACTCCGCTCCGACGTCGATGACGACCAGGTCCCCGGAGCTCATTCGGCGATTGTTTTCAGCGTAGTGAAGTACGGTGGAGTTGGGTCCTGAACCGACAATGGAGGGGAAAGCGGGCCGGGTGGCTCCCCGGCTCCGGAATTGGTACTCGATGGCGGCCTCCACTTCGTATTCGGATCGACCGGGGCCGATGGCGGGAAGGGCATGACGGTGGCCGGCAATGGTGATCTCCACAGCCCGGCGAATTTTCTCGATCTCCCATTGCGATTTCTTCATGCGGAGAAAAGCCACCTCGGGACCGGAATCCAGGATTTCCGCATCGGGCAGCCAGCGGCGCAAGCGAACCCAGGGTTCCGGGCAGCACTTGTCGGTGGCCTGACGGTGCGGGCCGCGCGGAAGGTTGGCGTAGACCTTGCCCTCGGGAGGGACTCGCCGGGCCAAGGCATCCGGCAACTCGTCCAGACTCAAGACTTCCTGCAAACCGAGGCGGCGGGCCGTCTCGGGGCCGGGCGCCATTCGGGCTCCGGTCCAACGCTCCTGTTTCGGGTCCCGCCTGGCCAGGAAAAGGGTTTCCCCGGGGCCATCTTCTCCGGGGATCATCAGGAGCACCGCTCCAGGCTCGGTGCAGCCGGTCAGGTAGAAGAAGTTCTTGTCGGGAACGTACTCGTTCAGGTCGTGGTGGCGCCTGTTGAACAGGAGTGTCACCCCCTCCTTCACCCTTTGAAGGTAGGCCATCCGTCTTTCCCGCGCCTCCTCCCGGAGCTGAGTGTCCGAAGGAGAGCCGGGCTCCGACAGCAGCAGAAGAGCGACGGCAAGGCATAGATGGCTGAAGAACTTAGGCCGCATTGGTTGTTTGAAGTACCCCTGTTGCAATCGGTTTGAGCCGCCCTGTCGCACGGTCCGGAGCCGCGCCTTGCCCCCACCGCATCAGCCTTCGCCATTCGGCTCGGCTTCTGCGACTCCCCCTCAAGGGAGGAGTGATACTCGCGTTACAAACCGCAAACATACTTTACACATTAGACCGCGAACATGGTTTACATCCCGCCCAGGAATCGGGCAATAAGCCTTGCGCAGGCCTCAAGAATCACTCCCCCCTGGAGGGGGGAGTCGGTGAGACAAGGGCTCCGCCCGCAGTCGAACCGGTGGGGGGGACGGAATCGGCGAGATCGCCAGAT
>JAPVWS010000157.1 GCA_027493295.1 Candidatus Versatilivorator vitaminiformans
CTCTTCGCCCTGCTCAGAACCAACGTGCGGGTGCCGCGCATGACCATCGGGGACGTGCAGGCCCAGATCGCCGCCTGCCACATCGGGGAGAGGGGCATCCACGAGCTCATCCGGCGCTACGGGCTGGAGACCTTCACCCGCTGCGCGTCCGAGATGATCGCCTACACCGAACGGCTGCTTCGGCGGGAAATCGCCTCCTGGCCGGACGGCCTCTACTCCTTTACCGACCACATGGACAGCGACGGCGTGGGCGGACCCCCTGTACCTCTGAAGGTCACCTTGACGGTGGAGGGAGACTCCCTGACCGCCGATTTCACCGGCTCCGCTCCCCAGGTGCGGGGAGCCATCAACTGCACGCTCTCCTTCACCGCCTCGGTGGTGGCCCTCTCCGTCCGTTCGGTCATGCGGGAGGAGGTCCCCAACACCGCCGGACTCTTCAAGCCGCTGCGCATCGTGGCTCCTCCGGGCACAGTGGTGCACGGGGTCATGCCGGCGGCTTCCTCCATGAGGGGAATCACCGGATTCCGCCTGGCCGATACCATGTTCGGCGCCTTGGCCGGCATTCTGCCGGACCGCGTCTTTGCGGCCAGCGAGGGAGGCAACACCCTGGTGATCATCGGCGGCCTGCGGGAACAAGGCGGTCGCCGGACTCCCTATGTCTACTACGAGCTGCTCTCCGGGACCTGGGGAGGCCGTCCCGACCGCGACGGCAACGACGGACTGTGCAACATCGCCAATGTAGCCGCCAACATTCCGGTGGAACAGGCCGAGTGCGAATACCCCGTCCACATCGAACGCTACGGGATGGTGACCGACAGCGGAGGGGCCGGCCGATACCGCGGGGGGCTCGGCATCGAGCGGGAGTGGCGCCTGCTGGAAGGGGAGGCCCACCTGGCCATCCGTTCCGACCGCAGGGACCATCCCCCCTACGGGCTCTCGGGCGGCCGGCCGGGAAGGGGCTCCATCAACGAGCTGCGGGGGAAAGAAGAGACCAGAGTCCTGCCGACCATGATCTCGACGTCCATCAAGGAAGGCGAACGCATCTACCACCGGCAGGCGGGCGGCGGAGGCTGGGGCAACCCGCTGGAACGATCTCCTCAGGCGGTGGGGCGAGACGTCCGGAACGGCAAGGTCTCACTGGCAGCCGCCCGGCGGGACTACGGGGTGGCGATCGACGAGCAGACCGGGAAGGTGGACAGGGCTGCCACACGAGAGTTGAGGGACGTTGGGAGTCGCCGTTAGATGTTGGGTAATACTTCGATATCAGGGCACCTCAGCAACCGCCTGTCTGCGGTCACCAGTTTGAGACCGAAGACCTTGGCGCTGGCTGCGATGAATCGGTCCGCCGGATCTTGATGCTCAAGGTCGATGTTTCGACTCGCCAGTACCACGTCGAAGGTTACAGGAACCTCGACTATGGGGCATTTCGACATCGCCTTGCGCAACCAGGACCGTGGATCGGGCTCAAGCGTCAGCCGTCCGCGGTCGGCAAGGATCAAAGCCTCCCAAACGCTGATGGGGGAAAGTCTCAGCTCCTCTTGCCGAGAAGCCAGCGCTTGCCTGACGCCATTGGAAAGCCTGTCCGGATCGAGCAAGCCCCACAACCAGATGTGTGTATCCAGAAGCAGACCCACTTAACTCATCGCCTCCCAATCGGAGAGATCTGACGCAGGGGCCACGAGATCCTCGTGGATCTTGCCACTGTCTCTCATGGAGCCCAGCCAGTTGCCGGCTGGGTTGGAAGGGGGAGGAAGGATTCGGGCGACCGGCTTGCCGAACCGGGTTACCAGCACCGGCTTGCCGGTCTTGCCTACGCGATCCAGAATTGCCAGGCATGTCGCTTTGAATTTGGATATCTGGATTTCCTGCATGAGACAATTGTACCATGGTCCGAAACCATAGTCTATTTTTCGAGTGTGGACGGTTCCGCTCTTCCCGAAGAGGTTTGACGCTACCAATATGGTCCCCCATGGACCTTGCCTGACCCCGCTGCCACAGGGCTATCGCCGGGCTTGAGCGGTGGCGGTTCCGGCAGGTTCTTCAGGCAGAGCGTCGCATAGGTGCAGCGCCACCAGGGGATAGAGGGTCCCGCTGAAGGCGATGAAGTGGTAGTTGTCGGTGTTGAGAGAACGGGTCCACCAACGACCCGACTCACGCTGATTCGACAGCAGCCAGCGGACACCCTTTTGGATCCTGGGATCACCGGCGCTGACTCCGGCCTCGCGCAGCGCAATGAGAGCCAGCCCCGTCTGGTGGCCGTCGCTGGGGGGATCGGCGAACTCCTTCTCCGCCCTGAGCTTCTCGGCACGGTTCCCGTTGCCCCACTGCTCGGGCTCGGCAAAGGCGCGCAGCGCCCAGCCGCCGTCGGCCCGCTGCTTGCTCCAGATCATCTCGATGATCCGGTCCTTCTCGCCCTCCTCCAGCAGACCGTCCAACTTTGCCGAAGCCCACAGGAGCACCACCCTCCCATAGTCGTGCGGGGGTTCAACCCTTCTCAGGTAGTCCTGCAACCGCTTCACGCCGGCCTTAAGTCCCTCGTCGGTCAGGCCGGCCAGCCAACCCGGAGCCGTCCCCACCGCCAGGGCTGCCACGGTGGCTTCCTGAAAGGCGCTCGACTCCAGCGGCGGCCAGCACAGAGCGGCCTTCCATTCCCCGGTGGGAAGCTGGCGCTCGAACAACTGTTTCAGGGCCTGCCTGGTATCGTCCGACAGAGTCCCGGACACATGGGCATCCCATTCGGCCAGGCCGCGGGCAAGGTAGATCATTTGCGAGTCGCCCAGCTTTCTATCCTGGCCCAATCGGGCGGTTCCTTCCCGTAGCACCTTCCCGAAGAAGTCGCGCAGCTCCCCGGCGGGTTGGCCCAAGGACTGGGTCAGCGAGGGGCGCAGGGCCATGTAGCTTCCGTTGGTGTGGCAGGTCACGCACTTGTGTCCGCGGCTCCAGGCAGTGGCCCCCTGGTCGAGAAAATCCAGGGCACGCTGCACCGAGACCTCCGCGAGCTTGGGCTCGTCGGCGTCCAGCCTGGGGATCCGGATGGACTCGAACTCATACTGATACTTGAACTTCTCCTCCGCCCCGGCAACCCCGGCTCCTCCCAACAACAGGAGAACTCCCAAGCCACCGGCCAGCCATGCACTCTTCATTGTTCGACCCATTGCGCGCCACCTCGCTTCCTATCAATTTCGTCAGGAACCAGGCCACTCCGGGCGGCCTCGCCCCTCATCATCGCAAATTCCGCCGCAACTCGTCCATGCTTCTCACCGGAGCCCAAGACAGAGTGTCGATGGACTCCTCGGCAGCCAGGCCCAGGCAGTGCAGCCTGACCATGTCTTCCGCCGGCACCCCCGAGGAGGGCTTCCCTTCCAGTTGGTCCAGGAAATCCGACAAACACTCGCGCAAACCGGGCCATCCGGCAAAGGGCCGCAGAGCCGAGACCACTCGATCCACCCGCCACTCCGGATCGGACCGGTTTCGAAGTCGCAGCTCTCCGGTGAAGAGATCCGCAAAGAGGTCTCCGTCCCGACCCTGGACCTCGACCCAGGTTTCGGGGCCCTGGACACTGGAGATATTGGCTTGAAAGGTCCCCCAAACCCCGCCGTAGTCCAGCTGGGTCAGGGCATAAGCCTGCATGCGGCCTTCGGTTCCCCGGCCATCCTGAACCAGCGCTCTTTGAGGATGAGAATCCAGCATCGCGTCCAGGACGTCCACGTACCAGGGAGCCAGCACAAGGGGCAGACTCAGGCCGGCTCCCGGTCGGGCATTCCAGTTGCCGTTCATCCGGATCCTGACCGTCTGCGGCTCCCCGATGGCGCCTTCGGCCAGTCTCTGTGCAGCCGCGGCCACCACCGGAAGGAATCTCAGTTCCAGGTCGGCCTGCTGGATCTGGGACGCTCCCAGCAAGGCATCCAGTACCGGAGCGATCCGGTCCCGACGGTGCGACACGGGGGGCTCATAGAAAAAGGGAATCCCGGAACCGATCGCAGCCAGCAGACTCGGCTCGTGCACAGCTTCGGGAAGAGCCATCAACACGCCATCCAGACCGCCGGCGGCCAGCATGGCCTCGAAGTGAGGATAGATACGAACCCGGCTGCCCAGTTCCTCCCGAATACGCTGCCGGGTGGCCTGACTGGGAGCCGAAGCGGCCACCACGTTGCCCCTGCCGTCAGCCCGCAGGGCCGGCATGTAAGCCTCGCGAGCCCAGTTGCCGTAACCGGCGAGGCCGATGCGCAACGGATTCATTTCACGCTCTCCTGCGGTCACGAGAACCTCACGACGGGCCGATTACCTGTTTGCCCGGTCCCGGCG
>JAPVWS010000158.1 GCA_027493295.1 Candidatus Versatilivorator vitaminiformans
TGCTGGGTGGGGAAACAACCGGCAATCCGCTGGCGGCCAGAAAAGGGCACCGACCGGCCCGTGCCAAGTCATGCATTTTCCTGTTCATGGCCGGCGGTCCCAGCCAGATGGACACCTTCGATCCCAAGCCGTTGCTGAACAAGTACCACGGCACCCCGGCCTTCGATGGCGCCCAGCTACGCACCTCGGGCAGAAAACTGCTCTACGTGGGGAGTCCCTTCCGCTTCGGCAAGTTCGGACAGTCGGGCATCGAAGTGTCGGACATGTTTCCCCATCTGGCCACCTGCGTGGATGACATGGCGGTGGTGCGGTCGATTCACACCGACTCCGACGCCCACTCCCTGGCCACCTTTCTGATGAATACCGGGGAAGCTCTGCCGGGAAGTCCTTCGCTGGGTTCCTGGACGGTCTATGGTCTGGGAACCGAGAACGAGAACCTGCCTGCCTTCGTGGTGTTTCCCATCAGCGGAACCGGAGGATTCGGGGGCCCCCAGAACTGGTCGAACGGGTACCTTCCGGCCATCTACCAGGGAACCCCCCTCAAGTCGCAGGGCGTTCCCATCGTGGATCTGCAACCCCCCGACGGAACCACCGCCGAACGGCAGGAAGCCAATATCCAGCTTCTGAACCACTTCAACCGGCCTTTCCTGGAAGGCCACCCGTTGAAGGGCGACCTTTGGGCCCGCATGAAGAACTACGAATTGGCGTTTCGCATGCAGATGACGGTTCCGGAAGCCCTGGACGTGGACCGGGAGCCGCCGGCCATCCGGGAGATGTACGGTCTCGACAACAAGACCACCGAGCTCATGGGCAGACGGTGCCTGATGGCCCGGCGCCTGGTGGAGCGGGGCGTGCGCTTCGTGCAGATCTACTCTCGGGGCTGGGACTCCCACCAGGACATCGCCGGCCAGCACCGGCTACGGGGACTGGAAACCGACAAGCCCATGGCCGCTCTGTTGAAGGATCTCAAGCAGCGGGGTCTGCTGGATCAGACCCTGGTGGCCTGGGGAGGCGAATTCGGGCGCACTCCCCAGAGCCTGCCCCTCAACTGGAAGGCTCCGGGGCGGGAACACAACAAGACGGCCATGCCCATGTGGTTCGCCGGCGGCGGGGTGAAGGGAGGCACGGTTGTGGGGGCCACCGACGAGCTGGGCGAGAAGGCGGTCGAGAGCCCCTACCACCTCCACGATCTGCACGCCACCTTTCTGCGCCTGATGGGGTTGGACGACATGCGCCTGACCTATTACCACGCGGGCAGGTTCAAGCGCCTCACCGACCTGGGCGGCAAAATCATCAAGGAGATGGTCTAGTGTCCTGTAACAGAAATAAGGTTACCATCTCCGATGGAGGTTCCGCCGGGAAACGGTCGGTAGGAGAGGCTCGTCGCGTTTCAGCCAGGTGGCGCCGTTGCGCTCCGAAATCTGGCAACCCTATTTCTGTTACAGGACACTAGCCATGAACAGCCAACTGTCGCGCAGAAGGTTTCTCGAAGCGGCGGTCGCGACCGCCGCCTTGTCCCGCGGCGGGTTTGCCGCATCTGGCCCTGGTAGTGCTCCTCCGGTCAAGCTGGGCAGTCTTTCCCCCAGGGGCTCGCGGCGCATCCTCTATGTGAGCGACCCTTCCAGCATCGCCCGCAGGCACCTGCCCGATCCGGTATCCGAGCGGGACCTCAGGAAATGGGTAGACACTTTGGCCGCGGCGCAGGTGGATCTGTTCATTCAGGAGGCCTACACCCAGGGGTGGACCACCTACTGGCGAAGCCCCGAGTTCGACTATGACGCCAGACCCCAGCACCGACGCTTCCTGCCTCTGCTGGATCAAGGGAAGCAGCCGCTGGGGATCCTGCTGGATCAATGCCGCCGCCGGGGCATGACCTTTATGGCCGGTCTCCGGGTGAACGACAATCACGGCCACGTCTCCATCCGCCAGGGTGTGGGCGCGGGCGCCGGATTTCTGGTGGACAATCCCCAGTGGCAGATCCGGGAAACGCCGCCCGGTCCCTACTACGCCTTGAGCACCCCCTTCGATTTCACCTTCGACCCTGTGCGGGAGTATCTCTACTCGGTGACCGTCGAGCTGGTCGATCGTTTCGACGTGGACGGCCTGGAGCTGTGCTTCCGGGATCACTTCTACTTCCCTCCGGGAAAGGGGCCCGAGCGCAAGGGCCTGATGACCGGGCTGGTGAGGCGCATTCGACGCATGCTGGATGAAAAAGGAAAGGAAAGAAACAGGAAGCTGCTGCTGGGGGCGCGGGTCTTCCAGACCCTGGAGGAGTGCGACACCATGGGGCTGGACGTGCCTGCCTGGATAGCCGAGGGGCTCATCGACTACATCTCTCCCGCAGACACCATGTACTGCGAGCCCAATTTGCCCCTGGAAGCCTTTTCCCGGCTGACACGCTCCGGTCCCTGCCTGTTGTACCCGGGACTGCTTCCCTGGAGCAGCATCCGCATGAGGCGCCGCCTGGGGGGGCAGCCCATCACCCTGGACCAGCAGAGAGCCCTGGCCATGAACATGTACGGTGCCGGAGCCGACGGCATCTTCTTCTACAACCACTTCGTGCCACTCTCCTGGGCGCCTCTCTACCCTCATATGCTCCGGGGTCTGGCTGAAACCCGGGAACCGCGGGACCTGGCCCGGGGCAACCGCCACTATGTCTTCGAGCCGGTTTGGGCCGGGTGCCTGGGGTTCGGCGTGGACAAGACCGCTACCGGGGCGGTCAAGGCGGACAAGATGGTACTCAAGCGGGGAACTCCGGGGAGTGACGGGAAATATCGATTCCGGATCTGTGAGCACCTCGGGCGCTCCCGCGGGGCCTCGCTGCTGTTTCGAGCCTATCACGCCGTCGACGGGGACCGGTTCCAGGTCCGGGTCAACGGAACGCCCGTACCCGATTCACGGCTGCGAAGACGCAGCGACGAACGACGCTCGGACCTGAAGGCCATCGTGGATCCCAACTCCACCAGCAGCTCCGGCCTGCCCCCGGTGCCCGACCTTCCCGGCCCCTTCTCCACCTTCTGGTTCGATCTGACCGAGCCCCCGGCGCAGTTCGGCGACAACTGGCTGGAGGTGCGGCTGACCCACGGCGATCCGGACCAGAACCGGGACATCCTGATCGACGAAGTGGAAGTCTTCGTCAGCGCCTGAGGGGTAACGGAGAAATCCACGAAGGGCCACTAACC
>JAPVWS010000159.1 GCA_027493295.1 Candidatus Versatilivorator vitaminiformans
ATCTGGTTGGGCGGTCCCCGGTGGATGGCCAGCAGGCCGATCATCAGGCTCTCGTAGCCGGCCGCGTCCACGTTGTAGAGCTGGGTGGGATGGCCCAGGTCGGGCGCCGGCGGGTCCAGCTCATCGGCCCCGGCCCAGTGGTGGACGTCGCTCTCTTCCCAGGCGGCTCCTTCCACGAAGTCGGGATGTTCCCGATAGCCTCGCAACCGGCTCAGCTTGGGCTGGAATTGAAAGGTGCGAATGCTGTACACCCAGACCTTGCGGAAGGGGTTGTAGAAGAAGGTGGTGTTGTCGCCGCAGGGGCCGGTGGGTGTGGGCTCGCCCCAATGAATGCCGTCCGCCGAGGTATAGACCTCTCCCCTGCGGAAGTTGTCCGGCCCCCTGAAGAAGGCAAACATCTTGAATCGCTGCTGCCGGTCGGCGGTCTCCTGGTCCAGCCAGATTCCCACCCCGTCCCTTTCATATCCCTTTCCCCGAACCAGGACCCTGTTGGTGCCCGGTTCGACGTCCAGGCGCGGTCGGGTCCAGTGAACTCCGTCCCGGCTGGTGGCGTAGGCAATCCCGTCGAACCAGCCGGCGTGGTACCACATCTTGAACAACCGGTCCTCGGGGTCGTAGAACACGCCGTCGTTGAAGGGGCAGGCCACCGGCTGCAGGCCCCCGTTCATCTCCAGGGCAGTCTCCGGCTTAAGGACCGGGTTCTCCGGGTGCAGGCGAGCCCTATGAAAAGAGCGCTTGAGGGTACTTTCGGAGATGAGGAAGTCGTCAACGAACAGTTGCCGTCCCCGGTCAATGGGGATGACCTCGGGAATATCCGCCAGGTAGGGAGGCGCGACAGGCGTGCGGAAGTCTTCCGGCGGATAGCGGGGAGGCCAGGGGTCCGGGAGCCGGATGCCGCTGTAGAGAGTTTCAAGGCCGGCGCTCTCCTGGGGAGGAGGCCGGCCTGAGGCCGTCAGCGGATGGCATGAGGCAGGCGCCGCCAGCCGAGCCAGCGCCAGCCCGCCGGTGAGTCCGGTGAGCTGTTTCAGAAATCTTCGGCGGTTCAAGAGTGCGCTCCTGCCGTGGTTGGCGATCTCGTTGAATGGGAAGCGTGACGGACCCGCCGTGCGAAAGGCGGGCTATACATCCAGCAGATACAGGGTCGCCTGGCTGAGTCGTCGGGAGGTGGCCGGTCGAAGAGCCTCGCGCTGGTCGGTCTGCTGGGGTTGATCCCTTCGGCAGAAATAGGCCGTGAGAGACCGCCGCGGCGCATCGGTTCCGTTCTTGACGCCGCTGTGCCAGGTGTGCCCGGTGAAGACCACCACCGTGCCCGCGGTTCCGGTGACGCAGATTTCCCTGGGATGCGGCTGCTGCATGTCTTCCATCTCATCTTCGGGAAAAGTCAGTCCCAGGTGGGATCCCGGCACAATCCGGGTTGCGCCGTTGTCGGGCGTGAAGTCGTCCAGCATCCAGAGAGTATTGCAGGAAAAGTGGTCGCTGGGCTGCTTGCGGTCCCGCCACCAGGCGGGATGCCAGTCGGGGTGAAGGTCCTGGTGTCCGCCCTCGGGGAGCACCGCCCGCGAACAGAGAGATGAGAGCCGAAACCCCTTGGGCAGTACGCGGTCCACGGCTGCCAGAATCCTCGGATGGCTGATGCAGATGTCGAAGACAGGGTCCTTGTTGACCAGGTCCAGCACTACGATGGTGCCGTGTTGAAAGCCCTCTTCCACCAGGCCGCTGTTTTCCTCTTTCTCGGCCAGCGCCGCCAGGCGGTCGTTGAAGATCCGGACCTGATCCCGGGTGAGGATGTCGGGAAAGACCAGGTATCCGTTCTCGTCCAGAAAGGATGTTTCCTTTGCTGAGAGCAGGTCTTCCCCAACTCCCATCTGATCCAGAGCCGCGCGCATTTTCATTTCCGGTCAGCCTCCGGTTCCGCCTGCTGCAATGAAGAAGTGCAGTCGTCCGCCGGTCAGGATTGGAGCGGTGTCCGATGCCGGCGGTACTCGATTCTCATCTCGACTCCCGCAAATTCTAACTCCAGCATTACCGGTTAGCCATCAGCAGGATCAGAAAGATGATTCCGTTGATGGCGTGCGAGGTAAAGCACAGCACACAGCGAATCCTTGTCAGGTAAAGCAGAGAGTAGGTGAGATAGATTCCCAGCAGGACGGTGAGGAGGCCGGCCGATAGAAACAGCCAAATATAGGGTTTCAGAAAGATCAGATCCGCAAAGACGGCTGCCAGGATGGCGAGGTAAAAGAGCTGCCCCAGCAGGGAATTGGGGAGTCCGAAGACACGGGCCCTGGGGGAATGAATCACGCGGCTGCAAGTCTGCTCTCCCATGCGGCAGAAGGAGGGGATCCACTCTTCCGTGGGATCGATCCAGCCATACGCAACGGCTGTAAAGTAGCTGGAAATCGTCAGGCCGACGGCGGCCAGGAGGATGAGCGCAATGGAAGTCACGGTGTGCTCTCTTAATGGAGGGTTTTGGGCTGTTCCGCTGCGAGACTTCCGGGGACGGGATGGAAATAGGGGAATCGACCGCCGTTTCGCCTCGGAACCACCGTTCGCTGACCCAATTCCGGCGTCGGCAGCGCGCGCAAATATGCTGAATGAGCTGTTATCCCGATCCTTCTTCTAGACTACGCCCACGGCGTGAAGGAAAACCAGCAGGATGGCCACGGGAACCGGATACTTCAGCAGGAACAGCCACGTCCGGTAGAACCCACGCAGGCGGCTGCCCGAAAGGAATTCTTCCTGGCGCAACCGCTGGTTCATGCGCCAGGCCGTAAACAAGGCGATTCCCAGTCCGCCGAGCGGAAGCATCCAGTTGGTGACCAGGTAGTCCAGGCTGTCGAACCAGTTCCTGCCCAACATTGCCTCCATGCCGGAGCCGAACAACCGGGTCCCGCCGCTGAGCGCTGACGGCAGCCCCAACAGGGCCGTAGTCAGTCCCGCCGCCACCGCCGCCCTGTGGCGTTGCCACCCTCGCTGGTCGATGAGGTAGGAGGTGGCGACCTCCAGCATGGAAATGGCGCTGGTCAGGGCGGCAAAGACCAGCAGGCCAAAGAAGACGGTGGCCAGAAAAGTCGTTCCCGGCATCTGGCTCAGGGCGATGGGCACGCTGATGAAGACCAGTCCCGGGCCTGCCGCCGGCTCCATGCCGTAACTGAAGATGATGGGGAAAAGCATCAGCGAGGCCACCAGAGCAATACAGGTATCCAGGGCGGAGATGGTGACGGAGGCCCCCACGACGTCGTCCCGGCGGCGCAGGTAGCTGCCGTAGGTAAGCATGGCGCCCATACCCAGGCTGAGGCTGAAGAAGGCCTGTCCCAGGGCTTCCAGGGCCCCGCCGGCCGTGAACTTGTCCTGGTGAAAGCCGAACAGGAACTGGAACGCTTTTCCGAATCCATCCAGCGTCAGGGAGTTGATCAGCAGCACCAGCATCATGATCAGCAGAGCCGGCATCAGGATTCGCGACCAGCGTTCGACGCCCTTGGAGACGCCTCCATAGACGACCGCGATGGTCAAACCCATGAAGATCAGGTGCCAGAAGAGGTTTGCCCCGGCCGAGGCGTGGAGACTTCCAAAAACGGGAGCCACGTTGTCCGGGCCCAATCCCGCCAACTGGCCGCTGATGGAGAGCCAGGCATAGTGGAGAGACCAACCGGCCACCACGCTATAAAAGGAAAGGAGAACGAAGGCGGACAAGACCGACAGCCATCCCATCCCTACCCATGGACTTCGGGGGCCAGCCAGAGACTTGAATGCTCCCACCGGCGAGTTCTGGGTGGAACGTCCGATAAGGATCTCGGCGATCATAACCGGCAGGCCGACCAGAATCACGCAACCCAGATAGATGAGGACGAAGATCCCTCCACCGTTCTCGCCGGTGACGTAGGGGAACTTCCAGATGTTGCCCAGGCCCACCGCCGAACCGGCAGCCGCCAGGATGAAGCCGATCCTGGATCCCCAATGGCTTCGCTTGTTCAAGGATGCTTCCATGGTTTCCCTGCCGGTCGTAGTCCCCATCCGTTTTCGAATGTCAGGCGGAACCTCGACCGGCCCCGGTCCGGTAAACAGGCGACACGATAGCACAAATATCGCGTCAGCGAACGTGGCCGTTGGAACCGGCCCTGGTGGCGGCGACTCTGGTTCGGCGCAGGCGAGGAAGATTTTCGTTGAAGTAGGCGATGAGGACGGCCACCCTCTCGGTTTCGCTGCGCCCTTCCAGAACCCTTTGCTTGACTGTCTTCGGCAGCGCAAATCCCGCGGCGATCTGAAAACTCAATCCCTGATAGCCTGGCGAGACCACCACTCTTTCGGCCTCGCTCCTCTTCAGGATGTGCGCGGTCTCCCGAAAGAGCTCCAGCAGTTGCTCCACCGCCTTTCGGTCGGGGGGGTGGGCTCCCTCCCGGTCGGCAAAGGACTCGGACCAGCCCTGCAGATAGGAGGCCGAAGTGTCGAAATGCAGAATCTCGATGCGGTCGCCGCCCTGGGCCAACAGGTCCATTCTGCCGTCGTCGTATTTCTTGAGAACCTTGAGGATTCCGGCCAGGCAGCCGACCCTCGCCGTGGTCCCTTCGTGGGTGTACAGCACCCCGAAGGGTGCCTTGGACCGCAGGCATTTCCCGATCATCTCCTTGTATCTTTCCTCGAAGATATGGAGGGGAAGGACCATCTTGGGGAAAAGGACGATATCCAGAGGGAACAGCGGCAGGAGTCGGGTCATGAGGCATGGTAGCCCCAGGTTTGTTCCGCGGTCAAGGGGGGTTCAGCCACGGCGTCCTCGACCGGGCAAACATGGGTTTCGGGGCAGAGGTCGGAAGCCGGCTCACGGGGTAGGAAGCCAACACTGTGGCCTTCGAGTCGAATGTATTCAGGAACAGACCTGGACGCAGGGACCGTGCCCTCTATCGATCAGAGCCCTGCAGGAGGACGTCACCCACAAGGGCGTGGTCGGGATCGATCGCGACGACCGGTTGGTATTCTTTTCCGCGGAACTCCAGGTTGTCACCGAGCCGCTTGCGAAACCGCAAGGAGCCCCGTTTTGGACCGCTCGACCTCCAAATGGCACCACTCCCTGCAATGTGCTTCTCAACTGTCCAAACAACTTCCTATAGTTAGCCTGCATAATCTGGTGTGTTGGCATCAGCCCCGACGGCCGGCACCAAGGCTCCCGCCGTCCGTCATCCTAAGGGCTACCAATATTTTCGATTTTGAGTTAGTATTCGCCAACCGGCACATCCTGAACCTCATTCGGAATCAGTCCTGCTTCCGGCAGACCTCATCGGTGAGTTCGGGGTCTTGAGGGCCAACCTCTCGGGAGTCGCGCCTATTCGGAAGGGCTGCGATTCCACGGGCTATCTGTCTTTCGCTTCCTGCAGAAAGGGGTGAAAGAACCTATCGGGAGAATAAGAATTATGTCTAGCGCAAACGGCAAGCGCCTAATGAAGTACGTGGACTCCGCCGCATGTTCGGCGGCCGGCGTTGTTTTCAACACCGTCCAGTTCTTCAACAAGCATTTCCCCAATCCATCCTTCATCCCCAAATGGTCGGACAAGCCCCTGCAGAAGTCCTGGGAGAAGTCCAAACCCACCCTGGGGTTCCCCAGAACCACCGACTCCCTGTGTCCCGTCTGCGTGATGGAGGCCAGAGAAAGGATCATCAACGGGGAGCAGGACTGGCAATCGCTGGTTACCGAGCACGTGGGTGAAATCAAGGCAGAGATCGTCGAGCGCGACGGCGAGGTCTGGATGGTCAAGGAGTGTCCGCAGCACGGCAAATTCGAGGACATGATGGCCAAGGACGTATCGTTTCTGCAATGGATCGAGGGCAACTTCCCCGGCCGGGACATTCGGGCTCACAACGACGAGCGACTGCACAAGCATGGCACCAGCACCATCAAGTATGGCAGGGGTTCGGTTTTGACCGTGGACCTTACCAACCGCTGCAACATGATGTGCGACCCCTGTTTCATGGACGCCAACCAGGTGGGCTATGTTCATGAGCTCAGTTGGGAAGACATCCAGGAGATCATGACCAACGCCCTGGAAATCAAGCCCAGGAGACAGATGTCCATTCAGTTTTCCGGCGGAGAGCCGACCATGTCGCCCTACTTTCTGAAGGCGGTGAAGTTGTCGCGCGAGCTGGGATACAACAGCGTGCAGGCGGCGACCAACGGCATTGAGTTTGCCAAGAGCAAGGAGTTTTCGCGCAAGGCCGCCGAGGCTGGCCTTCGCTACGCCTACCTCCAGTTCGACGGTATCGGCAACGACGCCAACAGCCACCGCCAGATCGGCAATCTATTCGACGTCAAGCTGAGAGCGATCAACAACATGCACGAAGCCGGCATCGAGATCGTTCTGGTGACGACCCTGATCAACGGCGTCAACAACGACCAGGTCGGTCCCATCATCCGGTTCGCCATGGACAACCCCAAGAAGATCTCCTTCATCTCCTTCCAGCCGGTCTCCTTCACCGGCCGGGACGAGGAGATCACCCCCGATCGCCGGCACCGCCAGCGTTACACCCTGTCACACATGGCCAGCGACGTGAAGGAACAGACCGGGATTGCGGAGCCGACCCGGGACTGGTTCCCGATCTCGATCATGGGCGGCTTTGCCGACTACGCCGACCTGGTCCACGGCCCCGACCGGGAATGGGGAACCTTCAGTTGCGGCTGCCATCCCAACTGCGGCGTGGGCACGGCCGTGATGATCAACAAGGAGAACAAGGAAGTGGCGGCCGTTCCCCAGTTCATCAATGTTCCCGGATTGATGCGCGACATGCGCATGATTACCGACGCGGCTCGCGGAAAGAACTTCTCCAACTTCCTGATGGCCATGGCGCTGCTGAAGAACTATTCGCCCTTCAAGGCGCCGCCGAGTCTGACCCTCTCCGATATCCTCAAGAAGTTCGACAAGACCTGGAACACCTCCGGCAAGGCCGACGAAAAATACGGCAGGTCGGACCCCAGCCGAACCCTGGAGGACATTCAGAAGCGCCGCAAGGATCCCTGGAATTTCCTCTTTATTGCGGGAATGTGGTTCCAGGACCTCTTCAACTACGACTTCCGGCGAACCGAGATGTGCATCATTCCCTACGCCACCCAGGAAGGAGAGATCTCCTTCTGCGCCTACAACACCGGGGTGGGATGGCGCAAGATTATCGAGAACATGCACAAGAACGCGACCGTGGCCGAGTGGTACAGGGAGCGCGGAAAGCACGAGGTGTTCGCCAAGGGCAAGAATGTCAACCTGGAGAGC
>JAPVWS010000016.1 GCA_027493295.1 Candidatus Versatilivorator vitaminiformans
CGCTTACCCCGGCATGCCCAAGAGTTCCCGTTGCGACTCGAATTCACAGATGTGGTACGCAGACTGATATTCGGATACGACACAGGCCTCCAATAACTAGATGAATCAATGACTTACATTGGGTCCGAAGTGGACCTGCGGGCCGCTGTGCCGGCTAAAGCCGGCGTTCCAAGCCGATGGCGCCATCACGGCTGTCGGCCAAACGCGCGCGACTGCATATTCACAGCGACTGTCCGGAGGCCGGCGCTCCGAGCCGCTGCCGTTAACTACCTACGACGGAGCGGGCGGCGGCGTAGACCGCGTCTTCCGTGAGGCCAAGCCGCGCCGCGACCTCGGCGCCGGGGGCCGAGGCGCCGAAGCGGTCCACGCCGACCACCGGGCCGTTGCCCACGTAGCGCTCCCAACCGAGCGTGGCTCCGGCTTCCACCGCGACTCGCGGGATCCCCGCAGGCAGCACGCTCCCCCGGTACGCCGCACTCTGCGCCTCGAAGAGCTCCCAGCACGGCAGGGAAACCACCCGGATCCCCACGCCCTCGGAATCGAGCCGTTCCGCGGCGGCGACCGCGAGCGACACCTCGGAACCGGTGGCGATCACCACCGCCCGGAGCGCCGACTCCGGGTTCCGGAGCACGTAGCCGCCACAGTGCAGGCCGGCGGCCCGTTCCGGGGTGGTCAGGGTCGGCACCTTCTGCCGGGTCAGGACCAGCGCGGTCGGCCCCTCGGTGCGGCCGAGCGCGTGACGCCACGCCTCCACCGTCTCGTTCGCGTCGGCGGGACGCACCACGTGGAGGTTCGGCATGGCGCGGAGCGACATGAGGTGCTCGACGGGCTGGTGCGTCGGGCCGTCCTCGCCCACCTCTTCGTGGTACTTCTGGGGCAGGATTGAGCCACCGTCGGAGGAGGATTGTAGAGCGGAGTAGGTGAACGGGAAGGATGACGAGAGCTTGTTGTGGGTGACCTCGATGGTTTCGGGCCCGGTGATTTCTATTCGGTCCGTCAGGCGGGACCAGTTGATGGCTCCGGTGCTGGTCGCGCCCTCTTCAGCCTCAGGGCCAAAGTAACGCTGGAAGCTGAATTCAACGTCGTTGATGGTTACCTGGTCTCCGTTGTGGAAGGTAGCTGGGTGATCGGCGGGTATGGTCATGGTCCAGGTGAATCCATCCTCGGAAACTTCCCAGGCCGAGGCTATGCCCGGGACCATCTGGGTATCGTGGTTGCCCTCGACCAGCAGGGCGTGCAGGGCGCGCTGGTAGGTGGTTTCCCCCAGGCCGAGGGTGTACCTGGGCTCGAAAGCCTCAGTACCGAACACCGTTTGCATGATGGTAACTTTGCCGGATACCTCCGCAGCCGCGGGGGGAGACGCCGGCGCCTCGGTAGCCACCGGGGCGGCAGGTGCAGCGGTGACCGCTGGCGCGCTGGAAGTCTCGGATGCCGCGGCTGCCGGAGCGGCGGTCGCAGCCGGAGCTTGAGGTGTTGCCCCACCGCCGCAGGCCGATATAATCAAAGCAAGAACCCCCACGAGAGCGGCCAACCAGATTTTGGAATGAAACCTCTTCCGGATATTCATGCTAGTTCCTCCATTCTGTCAGTTCCGGGGGATCAGGACGCCTCGGGATGAAGTGGCTATACGTCGGCATGGCCCTACTGGGAGCAGTAATACCGGTTGCCTGGGTTTACCTGGACCACCTTTACTTGGCCGTGCCTGGTGCCTTTATCGATCTAGGGCTGTTGCTGTTCTCCTTTGGCTTGGCATTGCTGTTCATACCCGTTGGGGTGGTGGGTGGAATCGTCGTCGCCGGCCTGTTCCAATTTGGCTGGTACCTATACCGCCGCTTTTCCAGATGACCGGTCAATAGCCGGCTGCCCAGTGTGAACGGACGGGCCGCCGCAAAACCATCAATAAACAGTGATGCGGCGGCGTGGGTTGCAGGAGCCGCTGGCTACTTCAGCGTCACCGTCCAGAGCGCGCTGGCATAGGGGCCCAAGGGCCAGGGATCCCAGGTGGCGATGCGCTCGCTGACCGCCCAGGGCAGATTGACGTATATCGGGCTCCAGTAGTAGTGCTCTTCCCAAATGGCGCGGTAGGCCCGGTTATAGGCGTCGTGCCGCTGGGCCGGGTCCAACACCGCCAGGGCTTCGTTGACGATAGCGAACAACTCCGGCTCTTCCATCAGCCGGTTGGGGTTCTCCGGGTCGGTGGCGCTGCGCATCAGGCTGCCGCCATCGAACCTGGCCTCATTGCTGCGGAAGTAAACGTCGCCGTCCAATTGGCGGTCCCTGGCCTGCTGCCGGACGGCGGTGGGGTCACCCACAACCACCGTTACTTCCAACCCAAGATTGTCCTTCCACATCTCGGCGATCAACTCAGCCTGCTCGGGTTGCAGCGGCACGTCGCCGCCGTTCCAGGTATGAATCTTGAAGGGAGGGAAACCCTCGCCGCCGGGGTAACCGGCATCAGCCAGGAGTTGCTTGGCTTGATCCGGGTCGAATGGCAGGGAATCGAGTTCAGGACTGTAGCCCAGGGCGTTGGGAGTGGCCGCCTCGAATCCACCCACTTGGGCGACCTGGGTGCCGCCATAGAGCTTGTCCCGGATCAATTCCTTGTCCACGGCATAGTCGAGGGCGTAACGTACCCGCTTGTCGCTACAGGGAAGCTCCTCCTTCCAGCAGCCCATGGGCCTGACCTGGGAGTAAGAGGCTTCCGGGATGAAAACCAGGCGCCCTCCTCCAGACTCCACCTGGCTGCGGGCGTTCAGGCTGGCTTCGGCCATATCAGCCTGACCGGCGCGCAGCGCGGAAACCCTGGTGGACTCTTCAGTCACCAGCCGCGCGTCCATGGTCTGGAACTGCATCCTGCGGTCCTCGTGGAAGCCGTTGTCCGGCGTGAAGTAATAG
>JAPVWS010000160.1 GCA_027493295.1 Candidatus Versatilivorator vitaminiformans
ATTCGGGATGGAAACGAGATCCTCATCACGACGGGGAGCGACCAGTGCGACCGCGAGCTGGACCCGCTGTTTCAGGACAAGCCCAAGCAGATGTGTCCCCATCCCATCGCCCGGACGGCCTGGCCCTACAGCGAGGTGCGCGGGCATTGGGATCAGCTCCGGATTTCCAGCGAGGTGACGGTGGGAGGACATGTGATGCCTCTACAGGATTCCCCGGCCTCGGCACTGGTTGACCTGGAGTATCTCCTGGCCATGGAGGATGTGCAGTCGCTGGTCCTGCCCTCCATTCTCTATTGCGGATCGGTGTCGTTCCTGGATTCGGTGGCCCAGGCCATCCACGACCATTCGCTTCCCGAAGAGACCAGCCACGGCGTGGGCGACTCCTTTCTGGCCCGGCTGCACGACCCTGTGTTGGGCCGAACCATTGAACACCGCTACCGGGCTGTTCCGGTCGGAGACGATCTGGCGGAACGGCGCTGACGGGCGCCTGCAGGAAAAGTGCCGGTTAGGGCCGTTTCTCCCGGAAGGAGGGTTGGAGTGAAGATCAGTTGCCGAGCACTCGCCGGATTGGTGGGGCTGGGATGGATTGCGGTTTCCTGTTCCTCGACCGGACCGACCGGGTCGGACGCCGATCCGCCCCTCATGGAGGTAATCACCAAACCGACGGTGATGACCCGCGAGCTGGGAGGGGTGCCGCCGCCCTCCAAGGAAACCCTGGAGAGCATGCACCGGTCGGACTACATCCTGCATGCAAAGGCGGGAACGCTCACCCAAGTACCGGTCAAGAAGGTTCTGTTGCCGCATGCTCGGCCCATGACCCCCCAGGGCGGCACCTCGGTCGACCTGGGGCCGGACGGGACCGTCTACGTCCGCCAGGCCAACAAGCTGTGCGTCTCTACCGACGGCGGGCTCACTTGGTCGGCACGGGAGGTGAATGCTCCTTCCGGCTATGAGATCCACCAGACCGGCCGCTGGAAGGTCCTGAGCGACGGCACCTTCCTCTGCGTGGCGGTGGCCACCGGCAAGGACGAGCGGGCGCCGGCCGAGGTGTGGACGTCGCAGGACGAAGGCCAATCCTGGAACCGGACGACGCAGATCGCTCTGGACATGAAGATGCCCGGCACGGGCTCCCCATACGATGAGCGCTACTGCCATCGGGGGCTGGACCGGCTGCAGGACGATACCCTGCTGTGGACCATCGACGTTCGAAGCGACGCCGACCCCGAGGATGGGCTGCCCAGGCAGCACGGCCTGTTCCTGTTCCGTTCCCGCGACAAGGGGCAGACCTGGCAGGGACCGACCTTGATGTGGGATTGGGGATCGGAGGGATCGGCGACCCGGCTCCCCTCGGGAGGAATCCTGGCCACTATGCGATACCAGCGCGACAAGCATCCCCAGGATTCAGCCGAGGTCGTCAACCACATGGGGGCCTACCCCCGCACCCCGGAGAACCTCGGGTTCAAGAACGTCTTCCTGGTGAACTCCGCCGACGACGGCGCCACCTGGACCCGGCCGCGCATGCTGACCACGGTCTACGGGCAAACCTTCGGCTATCCGGCGGTGCAGAGCAACGGCACCGCGGTGGTGGTCCACGATACCCGCTACGGCCCGGGGCCTCCGGGGAGCCGCGCGATGGTCAGCCGGGATGAGGGTCAAACCTGGGAGGATGAAGTCTACTACCTGGACTCCACCAACTTCACCGGCAGCTACAGCGCCAGCCTGGTGCTGGAAGACGACACCGTTCTGACCATCGCCGCCTCTTCGGTGGGCGGCTCCTGGGATGCGGTCCGGGACAAGACCGATCTCTACGCCATCCGCTGGAAACCGGTCAAGGACGGGCAGGCGGCTCAATAGAGGCAATCTGTCCGGAGGAAAGTTGCCGGACCGGGCGGGTTCCCGGAGAGGTGCCGGCGTGCTGCCCGCCTCAGTAGTTGGTGAAAGCGCCGTCGCGTCGGCGGAAGTGAGGAGCCTCCCAGGACAGCGGGGGGTAGCGGCGGGCAGCCTCTTCGTCGAACTCGATGCCCAGACCGGGACCCTGCGGCAGCGGGAAGCCGTCGCCATGCAGTTCAAGCTGCTTCGGAAACAGGTCCCGGGGAAGGTGGGGCATCTGCCAGTTGTATTCCAGCACGGCGAAGTTGTGGACGGCCGCGCACAGGTGCACGGAGGCGGCCAGGCAGATGGTCCCTTGAGGCGTGTGGGGCACGATGTCCAGGTAGTGGGCCTCGGCCATGGCGGCCACCTTGCGGCTGGCGGTGAAACCGCCCACGTTGCAGACGTCCAGGCGAACGTAGTTGGCCAGCCCGCGCTCGATGAAGGGGGCAAAGGGATAGATTCCCGAAAACTCCTCTCCGATGGCGAAGGGCATCGGCGTCATCGCCCTGAGAGCCGCGTAGGCATCCGGGCTCTCCGAGCGGATGGGTTCTTCCAGGAACATGAGGTCCACGTCCCGAATGCGCTGGCAGAATGCGGCCGCCTCGGCCACGTTGAGGCGGTGGTGGTAGTCGATGGCCAGCCGGATCTGGGGTCCCACCCGCTTGCGGGCCTCCCGGATCTGATCGGCCGTCCAATCGATGGACTCCCAGGGCTCGAAGATGCTGTCCCGGTCCTGGCGGAAGTCGGGGTCTCCGGTCTCCGGGGCGAAGCGGATGGTCCTCCAGCCCTTGCTGACCAGGTCCTCGGCTTGATCGGCGTAGCTGTCGCCGGCCCCGGCCGGTCCGTCGATATAGCAGGTGACCTGCTGGCGGGTGGCTCCCCCCAGCAATTGCCAGACGGGGGTGTTCAGGTGCTTTCCCAGGATGTCCCAAAGGGCAATGTCGATGGCGGAGGTGACGGCGGCAACGATGGTTCCGCCTTCGTAGTACTGTCCCCGGTACAGCTCCTGGTTGATGTCCTCGATGCGGCGGGGGTCCTGGCCGACCAGAAAATGGCGCATGTGCTCGATGGCTCCGGTCATGGCCAGCTCGCGGGTGGTGGTGCCACCCTGGCCGATGCCGTGGATGCCCCGGTCGGTCTCGACTTTGACCACCAGCAGGTTTTTGCCCTGGACACCCACGAAAAAGGTCTTGATGTCGGTAATTTTCATGTCTGTTCCTTCCCGGGCCACGGCCGCGGATCGGCTGGAGCGTTCATCATAGGCCAAGCGCGGTTTCAAGGGAAGAGAGGCTAGAGAGGAGTTGACGGCGTGGAT
>JAPVWS010000161.1 GCA_027493295.1 Candidatus Versatilivorator vitaminiformans
CCTGCCCGGCGAGGTCATGAAGGTATTCATTCTCAAGGAGGGCAAGGAGTACAACCAAGGGGTGGCCTACCTCGACGACGGCACCATGGTGGTGGTGGACAACGCCAGAAAGATGATCGGAAAGACCATTGACACCTCGGTCACCAGCGTCCTGCAGACCACGGCCGGCAAGATGATATTCGGTCGCTACCACGACCGTTCTCACAAGATGGAAGCCGTTGGACCATGAATGTGGTTGCCATCATTCCGGCAGCGGGAGTGGGGACGCGGATGAGGTCGTCCAGCCCCAAACAGTTCATTCCGCTGGGGGACGGTTCGGTCCTCATCCATACACTGGGAAAGTTCGCGGCCTGCGGCCGGGTTCTGAGCGCCCGCGTCTCGCTCCGAGAGGCGGACATGCACGTATTCCGCCAGGAATTGGAGCAGCGGGAGTTGTCAGACTTCGCCCACCTGGTGGCGGGCGGAGCTCACCGCCAGGAATCGGTCTACAACGCCTTGGCGACTCTTGATTCCGATACCGATATCGTGGTGGTTCACGACGGTGTCAGGCCTTTTGTGGAACTGGCCATGATTGAGGCCGTCATCGATGCGGCGGCTGAGAAGGGCAGCGCCATCGTGGCCCTCCCCTGTATCGATACGGTCAAGCAAGTTGAACGACAGCAGGTGGTGGCCACTCTGCCGCGTGAAAAAATTGTCATGGTTCAGACTCCGCAAGCCTTTCGCTACCACATTCTCAAGGAAGCGTTCGAAAGAGCCCGTGCCGACCACTATTACGCAAGCGACGAGTCCTGTCTCGTAGAGCGTCTGGGTTATCCGGTAGCGGTGCTGCTGGGTAGCGAGCGGAACATCAAGATCACCAAGCCTGCCGATCTGCCGCTGGCCGAACTCTATGTCCAGCAATCTTCCAGCCCAGGAGTTGGAGGTTGAGCAGGGAGGCAGCAGCAGCTTGCCGTGGGCGTTAGCCCATGGGAAGCTTGCGACTTTCCAACCATCCGTGGCGCTTCCTGATCCCGAAACTTCCAACCTGTCGGCTTTCCGGCGGGTGGGTCAATAATGCCCAATCGTCTACGCTTTGCTCCGAGCCCGACCGGTGAACTGCACGTCGGAAATGCCCGGACTGCCGTCTTCAACTGGCTGTTCGCAAAAAAGTACGGCGGCACCCTTGTCCTTCGGATTGAAGACACCGACCAGGCCCGTTCCGATAGTCGTTTTGAGGATCTTATTTGCCGAAATCTGAAATGGCTGGGACTGGATTGGCAGGAGGGCCCGGACTGCGGCGGCCCGTTCGGGCCCTATCGTCAGAGCAGCCGCACGGCAATTTACGCACGCCATGCCCTGTCCCTGTTGGAGAAAGGGGCCGCCTACCGCTGTTTTTGCAGCGAGGAAGAATTGGGGAGGCAGGCCCGCGAGGCGCGGCAGGCGGGAGTCACCTGGAAGTATCCTGGAACCTGCCGGAATCTTTCGGCGAGTGTGGTGGCTCAACGGCTGCAGGATTCGCATCCCTCGGTGATTCGCCTGAGGGTTCGCTCCGGCAAGGTTGTCTTTCAGGATCTGGTCCATGGCGAGATGAAGTTTGACAGCGCCGTCTTGGGAGATCCCATTCTGGTCCGGTCCAACGGAATGCCCACCTATAACTACGCGGTGGTCGTGGACGATGGCTCGATGAAGATCAGCCATGTCGTGCGGGGCGACGACCACCTCTCCAACACCCCTCGACAGGTGCTGATATACGAGGCCCTGGGATGGCCCCTGCCGGTCTTCGCTCATTTGTCGACCATTCTCGGGCCCGACCGAACCCGTCTTTCGAAGAGACACGGGGCAACTTCCCTGCAACATTTTCTGGATCTGGGAATTCTTCCGGAGGCCTTGCTCAACTACCTGACCCTTCTGGGATGGGCGCCCGGAGAGGACCAGGATGAAATCCTCTCGCTGGAAGAGCTGGTTGCTAGCTTCGGCATCGAGCGGGTGTCGAAGAGTGCGGCCGTTTTCGACGTCCACAAGCTGTATTTTTTCAACCGGCACTACCTGAAGGAATGCGAGCCGTCCCGCGCTGTCGAGTGGGCCAGCGCCTACCTGAGACGGGAGGGACTGTTGGAAGAGGTGAACTCCGCGGTACGCCAATGGGTCGGGCTGGTGGTCGAGGCATTTCTGCCCGGGCTGGACCATTTGAGCCAGATTTCCCAAAAGGCGCCCCAGTTGTGGTCTTTTGAGGCGGAAAAGGCCGTTCGGGATGAGGGAGTACGCCAGGTGCTGTCGCTGCCCGGGGCCGCAAGAGTCGTTGACGAACTCAGGAATCAGCTTTCTCATGAGGAGTGCGACGTGGTCCGGGAGTGGTCGTCCATCGTGCGGAGCGTGAAGGCGGCCAGTGGTCAAAAAGGGAGAAAGCTTTTTCATCCCATTCGAGTGGCGCTGACGGGCAAGGATTCAGGGCCGGAGCTGGACAAGCTGGTGCCCATATTCGAGGGCGGCAGTCAGCTCGAGTTGCCCCATCGAATCAAAGACTGCCGGGCCAGGGTCGACGAGTTTTATAGTGCCATGCTTTCCCAGGGACTGATTCCGACTGTTTGATGGAGCAACTGATCTACGGTATCCATCCGGTGAGAGAGTGTCTGAGATCCGGCGCCAGAGCGGTTTCGTGCCTCCATATCGCCCGGGATGCCGGCAGCCCGGGACTCAAGGCCATCCTCCAGCTTGCCAGGCGCCGGGGATACGCCATCCGGTTCGAACCGCGTAGCCTTCTGGATCAGCGCGTGGGCGGGGCCAACCACCAGGGAGTGGTGGCGGTCTGTGGCGCCCGGCCCTACGTCGAGTTGGAAGATCTCCTGGACGGTTTGGGGACGGCGCCTCTGCTGGTTGCATTGGACTCGGTCGAGGATCCTCGAAACCTGGGCGCCGTCTTGAGGTGCTGCGCGGCCGCCGGGGTGGATGGGGTGATTGTCACCAAGGACCATGCCGCTGGAGTGACGGCCACTGTCTCCAAGGCGGCAGCGGGTGGGCTGGAGTACCTGTCCATCGCTCGCGTGAGCAATCTCGCCAGAGCCATCGATCGACTCAAGACGAAAGGAATATGGGTTGCAGGCGTGGAAACGGGTCAGCCTCTCGGCTGTCAGGATCTGGATTTAACCGTGGCCACGGCACTGGTTCTGGGGAACGAAGGAGCGGGGTTGAGGCGGCTGGTGCGGGAAAAATGCGATTTCCTGGCTTCGATTCCGACCCCGGGGCCCATCCGGTCGCTGAACGTGTCGGTTGCTGCCGGTATTGTGCTTTACGAGGCCATCCGTCAGCGAAGGCGCAGCCAAAGCAAATGAAACGGATAGCCCGGTGAGCTTTTTGCAATATTGGCAGCGGGGCAGGTCATCTTGCCGGTCAACCAGAGGTTCTGCCTTTTTCAATACTGGGTGTGACCTGGTCGAAAATGCTGTCTAACCACAAAAAGCACAATAGGCACAATTTGTGTTTTTGTGCCTTTTGTGGCCATTCCCGGCAACAATCCCGGCGCCGATTTTTGCAAACGGCTCCGGTATTTGTACTTGCGTGGGGAGCGGCTTTTTGCTATGTTTGGGTGTTTGCCAACGGGCTGGCGTAGCTCAGTTGGTAGAGCATCTGATTTGTAATCAGAGGGTCGGGGGTTCAAGTCCCTTCGCCAGCTCCAGCGATTGAGTTCGTTGGGAGAGATGGCCGAGTGGTTAATGGCAGCAGACTGTAAATCTGCCGCTCCTTGCGAGCTACGGAGGTTCGAATCCTCCTCTCTCCACCACATTGTTGAAGCTAGAGGCGGGAGTAACTCAGTGGTAGAGTCACAGCCTTCCAAGCTGTTGGTCGCGGGTTCGAGCCCCGTCTCCCGCTCCAGAGTTATGCCCACGTAGCTCAGATGGTACGAGCGCGTCCTTGGTAAGGACGAGGTCACCAGTTCAAGCCTGGTCGTGGGCTCTGCCTTCCGTTGAACATTCCGTCTACACCCGAAAGAGGTCCGATTTCACGTTCATGTTGGGATGGCTCCTGAGGCTTGTCCCGTGCATGCAAGGAGAGTAAGAGATGGCGAAGGAGAAATTCGATCGAAGCAAGCCGCACATCAACATTGGGACGATCGGGCACATCGATCACGGGAAGACGACGTTAACGGCAGCGATCAC
>JAPVWS010000162.1 GCA_027493295.1 Candidatus Versatilivorator vitaminiformans
CGCGACGGGAGGTTGGCAGAATAGAATCGTGCAGGATGAAGGCCCCGAGGGGGACCGGCAGGATCGGCAGTCGGGAAGCATTGCCCGGGCCTTGTGCGGGCGGAACGCCCGCCCTCCCAGGAAGTCGTCACCCCACGACATCACTTTTTCCCTCAAGGGGAAGAGGAGAACGGCATCAAGGCCTGGACAAGCCTCACAATGGTAAGCGCCTACACTCTTCCAAAGAACGCGAACTCCGGTGGGGAATGTGCCTCCGGCAGCCGCATCCCTCAATCCGGCCCGCAGGCTGTCAACCAGTGGCGGTACTCGGGCAACTCCCCCCGGGTGACTTGCAGGTAGGTGTTGCGTATGGCCAGGGTCAGCTCGCCGGCCTTCCCGTTCCCCAGAGGAAAGCGGTCGATCGACAGGATGGGGGCGACCTCCAGGCCGCTGCCGCAGACGAAGGCCTCGTCGGCCACGTAGAACTCGGTGCGGTCGACCTCCCGCTCGATCACCTCCACCCCGTGCACCTCCCGAAAGAGCTGCATCAGGGTGGCTCGGGTGATGCTCTCCAGGATGTCGCTGCTGACGGTCGGCGTCACCACCTGCCCACCCCTGCAGAGAAAGACGCAGCCCCTGGGCTCCTCGGCGACCTTGCCGGCCGCGTTGAGCAGCAGGGCGCTGTCATAGCCGTCCAGGCGGGCCTGCAGCAACGAGAGGCGGGCGTTCTGGTAGTTGGCCGCACACTTGACTCGCGGGGGAATGGAGCTGTCGGAGATCCGCTGCCAGGAGCTGATGCAGGCGTGGATTCCCAACTCCTTTCCCTCGAACCATCCCCCCTTGGGGGTCACGATGACGGCGTGGCTGACCGGACCGGTCACAAAGGCTTCGCCCGGTCCGTCCACGTAGACCATCTGTCGAATGTGCGAGGTAGCCTGCACCCGGTTGGACTGCAGCGCACGCACCACGGCGGCGCTGTAGTCGCCGGCGGTCAAGGGCGTATCCATCCGCATGACCCGGACCGATTGCTGCAGGCGCCTGGAGTGGTCGTCCAGCCGGAAGACATTCAGTTGCCGGGTCTGCTCGTTCCAGTAGCCGCGAAGTCCTTCAAAGACCATGGCCCCGTACTTGAAGGCCACGGTATCCAGAGGAATCACCGCCTCGCTGTTCTCCACCAGGCGGTCGTTCAGCAGCACCTTGGGAGTGGAAGATTCATCCATCGTTTCAGCCTCCGGGGATTGAGTTGTCCAGGGTGGCCGGCTCCGCTCCCGTTCCCTGACTTGCCTGTTCCGGCCTTGGCCTGGGCCGGATGGGCTGCACGGACCAGACCTCCATGGAGCGCAGCGCCGCAGGCCCTCCGGCAGCGAAGAGTCCGATTCCGGTGCTGTCGGGGCGCGTCGGACAGATCCTGGAGGTCATGCACAGCCGGCCGTTGGCAAACACTTCCAGAATGGAGCGCTCGATAAATACATGCAGGCGAATGAGCTCGCCCCGTTCGAGCCCCAAGGATCCCGAGTGTACCATGGGAGTCGGCTGCGCACGGTAGGCGTGCCGGTGAACATCGGGGTTCAGATCAGCTCTTTGATGGGAACGCCGGTGGCGTCGCCGATGGAGTTGGCGATCTTGATCGGCCGGCCGATGGGGGTCATGTAGGTCTTTTCCCAGTCGATCCCCAGGGCCTTGTAGAGGGTGGCGAAGAGGTCTCCGATGGTGACCTGCCGATCGGCGACATAGCCTCCCTGCTCGTCGCTGGCGCCCACCACCTGGCCACCGGCGATGCCGCCGCCGCCCAGCACCACCGACCAGCACTGGGGCCAGTGATCGCGCCCGTTCCCGGGGTTCACCTGGGGGCCCCGGCCGAACTCTCCCATGGCGATCACCAGGGTGGTCGGGAGCAGCCCGCGCTGGTCCAGGTCCTCCAGCAGGGCCGAGAAAGTCTGATCGAAGGGTGGAACCAGGATGTCGCGGTGCCGCTGGTCGTTGTCCCCGTGAGTGTCCCACTCGTTGTACTTGTATCCGGCAGCCGTCACGAAACGGCTCCCCGCCTCCACCAGCCGCCGGGCCAGCAAAACGCTTTGGCCGAACCCGTGCAGCCCGTAGGTCTCCCTGGTCTTGGTGGACTCCCTGGAGAGATCGAAGGCATCCTTGACCTCGGGGTTCAACACCATTTTGAGGGCCTCCTGGGTGAAGGTGTCCATCCGCCCCGATTCGGCCTTCTGCACCTTGTCCCGGTAGACCCGCTCCACCACTTTCCGAAAGGAGAGCCGATCCTGGAGGCGCTCGGCCGTAATCGATTTGGGCAGCCTCAGGTCGGGAACCTCGAAGTCGGGTTGACTGGGGTCGGGAAGCACCATGGGGTCATACTGGTTGCCGATAAAGGCGGCACCGAAATGGTCGATGAAAAAGGTATCGTTGCCAGTGTCCGGCTGCAGCACGTAGGGCGGCAGATTGTTCCTTGGACCCAACTCCTTGGCCACGATCGAGCCCAGGCTGGGAAAGCGCATGGCCGGGTTGGGCAGGTGCCCGGTGGCCGCGTAATGGGTGGCCTGGGGGTGGTTGTTTTCCAGGGTGTGGAGGGAACGGATAATCGCCAGCTTGTCCATGTGCCTGGCGGTCTTGGGCAGCAGCTCGGAAACCTGTACGCCGGCCACGTTGGTGGCGATGGGTCTGAATGAGCTGTTGGGCTTGGGGTCCCACATGTCGATCTGGCTGGGGCCCCCTTCCAGCCACAACAGGATGCAGGCCTGGGCCTTGCCTCCGACCGCCGCCGGCGTGCCGCCCAAGGCCTGCTGAAGCCTCAGGAACTGGCTCAGGCTCACGCCCAGCAGGCTCAGGGACCCCACTCGCAGGAAATCCCGACGCCGCAGAATGGGGTCGTCGCTTGCCAGACACCCTATGTTTCCCATGGGTGCAACCTCCTCCGATTTCCGGCCTCTCCACCCCGGGGTCCCGCGCCGGGACCCTCGCCGGGGCACGGCTTCCGGATATCGTTAATGATTATGGTAAAACTCCGGGGAATTCAGCAATCCCCACAGCAGATCCTCCAAGGCCTGGCGGCGTGAGGGGTGCCGTCCGACCATGGCTGCCAGCTGCTCCCGTTCTTCCTCCCCGGGCAAGCGCACCAAGGCTCTCAGGTAGAGTTCCTCGATGATCTCCCGATCCGAGCCGCCCCCACCGATCAAGCGGTCGATGATGCCCCCCTCGCGGGCCAGGTGCTCGGTAAAGGTCGACCCGGCCAGAGTGTGCAAGGCCCTGCCCAGGTTGGGACGCGGCCGCTTCTCCGGAAGCATGGACCGGGCGGCCTTGCCGTAGTTGTCCAGAATCCGGGAGCGGAAGATGTCAGGCAGCTTGACGTTGATGGCCCGGGTCCCGGGCGGCAGCCTGCCCTCGCCGTCGCCGTAGCTCTCCTGCTCCAGGATCAGGGGAACCCCCGTCACCGTGGCGATGGCGTCGAACAGCACCTCGGCATCCAGGGCCCGCGGCAGCGCGTGAGAGTAGTGGGTGCGGTCCTCCCGATTGGTTCGGTTGGGCCGGCTGCTGAGCTGGTAGGTCCTGGAGCCGACGATGGTCCTGATCATGCGGCGAAGGTCATGGTCATGTTCCCGGAAGTCCTTCGCCAGAGCCGCCAGCAGCCTGGGATGGGTCGGTGGATTGGCCGCGCGGAAATCGTCGACCGGCTCCACGATGCCTCGCCCGAAAAAGTTGCTCCATATCCGATTGACCGCCGCCTCGGCGAAATAGGGATGGGCGGTGATCCACCGGGCCAGCTTGACCCGCGGGTCGGCCCGGTCCGCCTCCGGCAGGAGGGAGCCGTTCAGAAAGGCCGGAAACACCTCCTCCCGGGTGCGGGGATGGAGCACTTTCCGGCTTCTGCCCTTGACGAACAGGTCCACCTCCTGACCGGTCGGGTCCTCGAAGATGACCGTGCCGACCTCCTCCCCCCGGCCTCCCACCAGGTTCATGCGCCCGAAGAATGCGGCCAGCCCCCAGAACTGGTCCTGACTCCAGGCCTCGAAGGGGTGGTTGTGGCACTCGGCGCAGTCCAAACGGCGCCCCAAGAAGACCCTGACCTCTTCGGCCATCTTGTTTTGCGGATAGCGCACCTCCCCATTGGGCAGGAAGTGCCTGGAAGGCGCGCTGTAGCCGATGGCGGCAATGCGCTCGCGGGCCATCCGGTCGTAGGGGGTGTTGGCGGCGACGTGGCCGCGAATCCACTCCCAGTAAGCCTCGGTCCACTGCAGGTTGATGCCGTTCTCGAAGAGAGCCACCCGGAAGAGCTGCGACAACCGATAGGTCCAATAGTCCACGAACTCGGGGGTCTGCAGGATCGTATCGACCAGCTTCTCCCGCTTGGCCGGGTCGCTGCTCGTCAGAAACTCACGGGTCCTTCGGGGCGGGGGCAGCGTGCCGGTCAAATCCAGACACACTCTCCGCAGGAATTCCGCGTCGCCGGAAAGCTCGGAGGGAATCCGATGCAGCCGGCTCAGCTTGTCGAACACCAAGCGGTCGATGAAATTATTGGCGGGAACGCCGGGATATCGGGCCAGGGTCTCCTCGATGACGCTGACTCTGGCGGTGGTGGAATGGCCGGCCGTCCGAACGGTCACGAAGGTCTCCCCGGGGCGCAATCCCCGCAGTCGGCCGTCCGGCCCGACCTCCGCCACGTCGCTGTTGTCGGACAGGTAGCGCACTTGGCCGGTGAGGTCCCTGCGGGTCCCGCTCTCGAGCAACGCGCTGACCAGCAACTGCTGTCCGCCTCCCACCTCCAGCACGGCCTCGGCCGGGTAGACCTCGATGGCCCTGACCCCGGGTCTCGAGGCTGCCGCAGGCCGAAAAGGCGCTCCCTCCTTCACCCACTGCAGCAGCGTCTTGTAGTCTTCCGATTCCAACGGCAATTGCAGCCCACCCTGATGGGGCTCGGCCAGGGCCGGCTTCCTCAGCAGCAGGCTCCTTTCGGGTTCTTCCCGATCGATTCGCGGAATCTCGGTCCCCGGCTCGGGCGACAGGACCTGGTAGGTCCCTCCCCTGACGATCCAGCGGTAGTCCTCCTCCGGGTAGATGCCGTAGAGAGACAGCTTGAATCCTCCTCTTCCCTTCACTCCTCCATGGCAATGGCTGTCGTTGCAACCCCGCCGGGTCAATACCCTTTCGACATCCCAGGCGAAGCTCAGTGGCGGCCGGTCAGCCGAGCCATTCACCCGGAGCCGCACCGTGGCCGACCGTGGCCCCAGGCGAGCCGTCAAATCGGTAGTTCCCTCGGCCAGGGCCTCGGCCTCGCCACCGGGAGAGACCGTCGCCACGCCGGCATTGGAGAATTCCCATCGGCTGAGCGAGGTCACGTCGCGCTCCAACCTGTCGCTATAGCTGCCCATCACCAGAAGCTGGCGGGTAGCCCCCGCCCCCTCCAGCTCCACCGCCCCGGGCACGATCCGGACCGACAGCAACTCCGGTTCGGAAGTTTCGGCCCCGAGCGCGATGGATCCGGCTGCGACCAGGATCCCCAACAACAGGATGGGACTGCGACTTGGCTTCATTTGAAGGTCACTCTCCCAACACCATCACCAACAGTTCTCCGGCTGCGATCGCCTTACCCACCTTGCCTCCAACCACGGGACGGGCGCTGAGGCGGACCCGCGTGGGCATCCGGGTTGAGGGCGCCCCGGGCGCCGCCGCCAGCAGCACGGTGGTCGTCTGGTTCTTGGGCACGAACCGCTCCTTGTGAATTTCGGGAAGGGGAGGCTCCTTGTGGGGCTCGACCTCAGCGCCGGGCAAAAATTGTACCTGGCCGGGCAGACCGTCGGCGCTGAAGAGGATTTCACCGCCGAAGCCCTCCTCCTGATCGGAGAGAATGGTGACTTTGCTGGCTTGCCCCGGCCGCAGGTTCACCACCTCCGGCGTGGCCTCGATCCGGCCCACGTGGGGCACCTGGGGCCGCAGCAGCAGGCGGTAGCGGAAAGCCGGCTCTCCCGATCGGGGGGTGATGTCGCGCACCTGCAGCCTGTAGAGGCCGGCCCTGTCGAAGGTATAGAGGGTCTTGGCCTGGATGATCCGCACCCAGTCATCACCGTCACCCGCGATCTTTCTGAAATAGTTGGTCAACACTTCCTGGCCGTCCGCATCCAGCACGGCCACCCTGGGATTGAATCGGGGCGGGGCGGCCTCGGGCGTCTCCAGCTCCAGGGCCAGAGAGGTTCCGGCCGCCACTTCGAACCGGAACCAGTCCACGTCTCCGGGCCTCTGGATGGCTCCTTCCAACAGTTGAGGCGGAAGAATCGAGGCGGCCTGTTCCGGCAAGTCGTTGGGCTCCACTTCGCTCAGGAAACCGTTCCCGGCGGCTTCGGCAGGCACCGATCTCTCGGGTGATACGGCCGAGCCGGAGGTAACGCCGCTCGAGCCAGCGCCGGGTGTTTCTTGCGGGCTTCCATTCTCCCGGGCCTTATCGGCCGGAACGGTTCGTGATTCCAGCCATTCCAGCCGGGACGGGCCCAGCTTTCGACGAAACGGCTGCTCGATTTCCGCCAGCGCCGACGGAGGGATGAGCACAACCTCCGGCGTCCCGGGGCCTGCCGGCTCGGAAGTGGTCACCCGAAACTGGTAGAAGAAATCGGGTCCGCCTACGCCCAGGTTGGAACTGACCTCAACCAGGTAACGACCGGATTCCTGGCACAGGTGGGTGATTCGCGACTGCGGAGAAAACAGCAGCCGCTCGGGCCGCTCCGGGTCGAACCAGCTGCCGCCTTCCTTGTAGAGGGTCAGGCGAACCCCGTCGAACTTGGTGACGGTGGTGTTGGAGAGAGCCTGGATGTGCAGCCTGTCGCCGCTTGAAGCCCTGAACGAGTAGAAGTCGATCTCGCCGTTCCGGCTCAACTTGCCGTTGAGCAGGGTCGGGATCTCAACGGGCTGGGCTCGGGCCGGTTGACTGCGAGACCCGGGAGCCTCCAGGCTGACCGGCTCGTCGACCACGACCATCCCCAGGGCGTTGGAAACCCCCGCCGGCGTGACCAACCGCAGTTCGTGCTTCCCCAGCGGCACCCCCGAGTCCACCTGTACCCGCAATGACACCCGCTGCCCCTGAACCCAAAGCTTCTCGGCACGCAGGCCTTTCTTCTCCTGGAACTGCATCCCCTCGATCCGGGCGACCTCGCCGCTCAGTCCCTCCGTCCCGAACCACACTCCGTAGCACTTCTCGAGGTCCTTGCCCCGGATTTCCAACTCGAGTACCCTTCCCCGCTGTACACTGACGGGAAACAGGGAGCGCAACTCCGGCTCCCGAGGCTCCGCGGGCGGCGCCTCATCCGCCTGCATGCCCCGCTCGGGTGCGAAAGCGGAACAGAGCACCCACGCCGCCAGACCCATCACCCACTTTCGGGCGTACCAGGAACGACTGGACGTGCGATTGGCGAAGGATGGACGGCGGGGGAGTACAAGCACCGGCAGCTCCCAGTCAGCGGATTAGGCGGGAAACGCAGCTTATAATTTACCTTGAGGCTCCGCCGGGGGTCAAGGAGAGTGCCCGTGCACCTGCAAGAGTTCCTGGAAACGTTGGCCAACCTGGTCTGGGGTCCCCCGATGCTGGCCTTGACCGTGGGCACTGGCCTGTTCCTGACCGTCCGGTTGCGGGGACTGCAGTTCCGAAGGCTCTGGTCCTCCCTCTACCTGGCCCTGGTAACCCGCAGGGAGAGCGGCGCCAGCGGAGACGTCACCCACTTCCAGGCCCTGATGACCGCCCTGTCGGCCACAGTGGGTACCGGAAACATCGCCGGGGTGGCCACCGCCATCGTCTCGGGAGGCCCTGGGGCCCTGTTCTGGATGTGGGTAACAGGACTGGTGGGCATGGCCACCAAGTTCGCCGAAGCCCTGCTGGGAGTCAAGTACCGCATCGTCGGTCCCCGCGGCGAGATGTCGGGTGGCCCGATGCATTACTTGAGCCGGGGATTCAATCAACCGGCGCTGGCCGCCCTCTATGCCTTTCTGGCAGCCTTCACGCTCACCGTGGGCGGCAACATGACGCAGGCCCACTCCATCGCCGAGGCCATGCGGGCCGGACTGGGAGTGCCCACCCTCTGGACAGGCGCCGTCACGGCCGCCGTCACCGCGGTGGTCATCCTGGGCGGCATCCGCAGCATCGCCCGGGTCGCCAGCGCCCTGGTGCCCACCATGATCGTCATCTATTGCCTGGCCGGCCTGCTGGCCCTGGCGCTTCATTGGCAGGCGATTCCCTCGGTGTTGGAGGAGGTCTTCAGGGGAGCCTTCACGCCGACCGCGGCCGTGGGGGGATTTGCCGGCGCCGCCGTCCTGAAAGCCATCCGCTACGGGGTGGCCCGCGGCGTCAACAGCAACGAGAGCGGCATGGGCACGGCCGGAATCGCCGCCGCTGCCGCCCAAACCCGCCACCCGGTGACGCAAGCCCTGGTTTCCATGACTCAGACCTTCATCGATACGCTGGTGGTGTGCTCCGTCACCGGCTTCATCATCCTGGGAACCGGAGCCTGGAAGAGCGGAACCAGCGGGGCCGCCCTGACGACGGCTGCCTTCCGGGAAGGCCTTCCCTTGTGGCTGCACGGGGATGTGATCGTCGCCATTACGCTGCCCCTCTTCGCCTTTTCCACCATCCTGGGCAACAACTACTACTCGGAGAAGGCCCTGGAATACCTGTTCGGCCACGGTCGCTTCGTGCCCTGGTACCGCCTGATCTGGGTCTGTCTGACCTTTCTGGGACCCATGCTCTCCCTGGAGACCGTGTGGACGTTTCTGGACGTAACCATCGGCAGCATGGTCCTGCCCAATCTGATCGGACTGCTGGGCTTGAGCGGGATTGTCGCAGCCGAGACGCGAGGCTATTTTGCGGCACGACGGTAGAGGTTGGTCCCCATGACAAACCCGCGTAGCTGGCAGTTCCAGCAGGTCGCGGGACCCTTCGGGCTTACGGAGGGACCCGCCTGGGACGGCGAGGCCCTGCTGTTCAGCAACTTCCCCAACAACCGCATCCTGCGGTACGACCCTCAAACCCGAATGACCGAAACCTGGCGCCGGGATACCCGCATGGCCAACGGCCTGATGCTGGACAGGCGCGGCCGGCTCTACGCCTGCGAAGCCGCCGGGAGGTGCATCGCCCGTTACCACCGGGACGGGACCCGGACGGTCGTCGCCGACACTTTCCAGGGCAGGAGGCTCAACAGCCCCAACGACCTGGCCATCGACCTCAAGGGCCGCATCTGGTTCTCCGATCCCGACTACAGCAGCCACTGGGCCCAGGCCATCGGTCCTCCGGAGCTGGAACACAAATCCATCTATCGGCTGGATCCCCGAAGCGCCGGAAACTGGTCCATTCAACGGATGACCCGTGACACCGCCCGTCCCAACGGCCTGCTGGTCACGCCGGACCTCCGGACGCTCTACGTGGCCGAGAGCGACTTCCAGGGAGACCGCCAGTTGCGAGCCTATCCCATTCTGGAAGACGGCGCCCTGGGCCCCTGCGAGGTCCTGCACGATTTTGCCCCCCACCGCGGCATCGACGGCATGTGCCTGGACGCGGAGGGCAACCTGGTGGCCGCGGCCGGCTGGGAGAAGAGCGGACCGGGCGGCACGATCTACGTCTTCGACCCTCGGGGACGCGTCCTGGAACGCCATCCGACCCCCTGCGAGCGACCCACCAACTGCAGTTGGGGCGGCCACGATCTGCGGACGCTCTACCTCACCTCCGTCTGCGGTCGGCTGTACCGCATCGAAACCGGGCGCAAAGGCTGGCTGCTCTATCCCTGAAGAAGGATCTCGACGTGCGGGCCAACAAGACCAAGGCCAAGCTCAAACGAGGAGAACCGGTCTACGGCTGCTTCGTGCGCTACCCCGACCCCGCCCTGGTGGAGATGCTCGCTCGTTTCGGGTGGGATTTCATGGTGTTCGAAAGCGAGCACGGCCGGCTGGATCCGCGCACCTGCGAAGAGATGGTGAGGGCCGCCGAGGTGAACGGCATCACCCCCATCGTGCGTGTGACCACCAATTCCCCCTCGATCATACTGAGATTTCTGGACACGGGCGCCCAGGGCATCATCGTTCCCCAGGTCAACTCGGCCGAAGAAGCCGAACGGGCGGTGGCGGCCGTCAAATTCCAGCCCCGGGGCAATCGGGGACTGTCGGGATCGCGGGCGGCCGACTACGGCCAGGGGCTCTCCTTCCAGGACCACGTCCTCCAGTCCAACCGGGAAACCCTGATGGTCCTCTACGTGGAGACGGCGGAAGCGGTGCGGCAACTGCCTCGGATTCTGGCGGTGGAGGGCGTCGACGTGGTCAACGTGGGCCGCACCGATCTCTCCCATTCTCTAGGGGTGCCCGGACAACCCGAGCATCCCCGAATGCGGCAGTGCCTGCAGGAAATTCTGGCCGGGCTGCGCAACTCGCCGGTGGCCCTGGGCATCATGGCGGCCAACCCCGAGGCGGCCCGCCATTGGCGCGCCCGAGGGGCACGCTACATCAGCGTCAACCTGGAGTCGCTATTGAAGCAATCGATGCGTGAGTTCCTGAGCGGCGTGCGGGGGTGAGGGGTAAACGAGCGCATCGTTCCGTCAGGGTCTGCAGAATTGCCGGTCTGAATCGCGTTGCACCTGGTTACCGTACAATCTCCAAACTCTTCCTGCACTCGGTGTGAGCAAAGTTTTTCCAGTAATTCAACAACGTCCCCTGTCCCCTCGGTCAGTCCGAGTTGTCTTTCCAAAGTAATTGGACTAGTCTTATGTCTAGTCATTTTTAACAGAGGTATGGCTGCATGAGCAAAACATGGCAGGTGCAAGATGCCAAGGCGCGTTTCAGTGAGTTGCTCGAGAGGAGCATGGCAGAAGGCCCACAGATCGTGACCAAACGGGGTGTGGAGGCAGCCGTGCTGGTACCGATTCACGAGTGGCGGCGACTGGAGAAGAGAGCCAGACCAGACCTCAAGGAACTCCTGCTCGCGCCGGAGGCACGTACCGATGCACTGACGCCGCCGCGGCCGCAGCATCGCCACCGCAGGTCTCCCAGCTTCGAGTAAGTCCGTGTATCTGCTTGACACCAATGTTGTATCGGAACTGCGCCGATTTCATCCGCATCCAAGCGTCGTCCAGTGGCTTGAAGACGTATCCGCTGAAGCACTCTTCCTGTCCGCCGTGACGATCGGGGAAATCCAAGCGGGCATCGAACTCACGCGGGAGCAGGATGCTGCCAAGGCAGAAGAACTGGATGCGTGGCTCAGCGCGGTCCTGGTCGCCTATAACGTCCTACCAATGAACGCGGAAACATTCCGGGAATGGGCACGCCTCAAGCATCGCCGTTCGGACACGCTACTGGAGGACGCAATGATCGCGGCGACGGCTGTGGTGCATCGGCTGACGATCGTGACCCGAAACGTGCGCGATTTTGACCAACTCGGGGTAGATCTCCTGAACCCATTCGAACGCGAATCCGAAACGCAACGGTAGGCTGGCGGAACCGCTACCCCTGGCCAGCGAACCAACCCATTCCCAACACGGGAAATCCTGGTTGATGTAGTAAAGCGAGAAGTACAGGCATGCTCCGTGCAAGGAATTGCGTGGGGAACTCCGGGCATTCAGATGATTCGACTTTCCGCGGCCAGAAAACAGTTCGGCTCCAAGAGCTTGTTCGAAGATCTCGACTGGCTTATCACGTCGACGGATCGCATTGGACTGGTGGGCGGGAACGGGACAGGCAAGACCACACTGCTGAAGATCCTGGGGGGGATGGAGCCCCTCGATGGCGGTCTGTTTTCTGCTCCGAAGGATATGACTGCCGGATACCTTCCTCAGGATGGCCTGTCACTGTCAGGGCGCACGGTTCTGGAAGAATGCCTCTCGGTTTTTGGCGATCTGCTCGAACTCGAGGATGAAATGAAAGCCCTGACTCACCGGATGGCCGAAGTCGATCCGCGCAGCGTTGAGTACCAGCGGATCACGGTTCGTTATCACCGGATCGAGACCGAATTTCAGGGTCGGGAAGGCTACTCGTTGGAGGCACAGGCCGGCACGGTGCTGAATGGCCTGGGCTTTGCGCCCGCAGATTTAAGCCGTCCGACGGAAGATCTCTCCGGAGGCTGGCAAATGCGCCTGGCGCTGGCCAAGCTCTTGCTGATCAAGCCCAGTCTCCTATTGCTGGACGAGCCGACCAATCACCTCGATCTCGAGGCCCGCAACTGGTTGCAACAGTATCTGAGTGAGTACCCGCATGCCTTCGTCCTGGTCTCCCACGACCGTTACATGCTGGATGCCACAGTAAACAAGATTCTCGAGTTGTGGAATCGTCGCGCCTACTTTTACATCGGGAACTACGAACGCTACCTGGCACAGAAATCCGCGCGCCAAGCACAACTTCAGGCGGCCTATCGCAACCAGCGGGAAAAGATCGAACGCCTTGAACTCTTCATCAATCGCTTCCGATACCAGGCCACCAGGGCGAAGCAGGTACAGAGCCGAATCAAGGAACTCGAGAAGATTGAACGGATCGAATTACCCGCCGGGGAAAAGACGATCCAATTCGCGTTTCCTCAGCCACCCAGGAGCGGAAGCATGGTGGCCGAGTTTCGCGGGGTCGCCAAAAGTTATGCCGGCAATCGAGTATTCCAGGGCATGAGCTTCGTCATCAACCGCGGGGATCGCATAGGCCTGGTGGGAGTGAATGGAGCGGGGAAATCCACACTGATCAAGATACTGGCTGGAAGCGAGCCGGCAACGGCAGGTGAATTTCGGCTGGGACACAACGTGCAAGTCGACCATTTCGCACAGGACCAGTACAAGGAACTCGACCCTGACGCCCGCCTGATCGACGACGTCTCGAGCATCGCACCCAGCGCCCTGAGCGGCCAGACGCAACTACGCACTCTGCTCGGCTGCTTCCTGTTTTCGAGTGACGAGGTCTACAAACAGATTGGCGTTCTCTCGGGCGGCGAGCGCAACCGCTATGCGCTCCTCCGCATGTTGCTGCGGCCTCGCAATTTTCTGCTACTCGACGAGCCCACCAACCACCTCGACCTGCGAGCCAAGGACGTACTGCT
>JAPVWS010000163.1 GCA_027493295.1 Candidatus Versatilivorator vitaminiformans
GCCACACCCCCTCCCAGGATCAGCTCCCGATTGGCGGCATTGACGATGGCATCGGTATCCTGCTCGGTGATGTCCCCCTGCACCAACAGCAGCTCGGTGTCCTTGATTTTCACTCGCATGCCGCGACTTCCCCAACAATTGTTGCGCTCAACACTGCCATTGACTCATTTGAGCGGGATTGATTCCATCTTGGGCGGCATCAATGCCATCCTGCCTTGAAGCGGTTGATTTCGGGGATTTGGCAGGTCTATCGGTCAGGGCGTGATCGAAGGGGCGAACCGGCTGGGACAGTGGGCGTTTCACGCAGTCCGTTACTTCTTTTGCTCTGCCAATTCGCCCCGGGTGAATCCTTCAAACAGTCCTTCCAGCCGGGCCATGCGTTCCCGGAGATCGGCGACGTCCCCACGGACATCGGCCACATCTCCTCGGACATTGGCGACGTCCTCCCGGACCTGTTGAATTTCGAGTCTGAACTCCTGTCGGATATCGGATGAGACCTTCCATCCGAGGCTGACCAATGCCACGCCGAGAATGCCGATGGCGATCAACTCCGCGCTGATAATCATTGCTGATGCTCCTTCCATTTCGACAAGCCTGCCGAGAGGGAGATCAGACCAGGCAAGGGGTTCATTCGGTGACAGATCACTTGGTTATTCTACCACGCAAGACAGGCTTGTAAGAACAGAGCCTGCGCCGGAACATCGGCCGAGTCAGCGTCTCGCGCGGCCGCTTTCCGAATGGGCTTTCCTGTCCACCCAGTCGATCGATGTTCCTTGATTCACATCGATGCACAGGATATTCAGGATTTGATTTTCAGGGATTTGGCAGGTCTATCAGCCAGGATATGATCGATGGGGCGAACCGGACGGGGCGGCGCACATTCGGCGCAGCCCGTTACTTCTGCTGCTCTGCGAACTCGCCGCGGGTGAATCCTTCAAACAGCCCTTCCAGCCGGGCCATGCGTTCCCGGAGATCGGCGACCTCTCCACGGAGATCGGACACATCCCCTCGGACATGGGCCACGTCTCCTCGGACATGGGCCACGTCTTCTCGAACATGGGCCACGTCTTCTCGAACATGCTGAATTTCCAGCTTGAACTCCTGTCGGATATCGGATGAGACCTTCCATCCGAAGCTAACCAAGGCCACGCAGAAAATACCGATGGCAATCAACTCCGCGCTGACAATCATTGCCGATGCTCCTTCCACTCTGACGAACCTGCCGAGAGGGAGATCAGGCAAGGCAAGGGGTTCATGTGCTGACGGATTACTCCGTTAGTATACCACGCTAGCCGGTCGTGAGTTGGGTGGACTCCTTTTGCACCGCCGACCCTTGGCCGAACCCTCTTGAGCCCTCTCCAACCCCTTGGTGGTCCTTCGTAGTCCTTCGTGTCCCTTCGCGGAAACCTCTCTTCCCATCGTGATTTTTTTTTGGAAGGCGCGGCCGTCGTGCACCTCGCTGCTGCTTCCGATCCCGGCGTTAACGTGTCACAATGGCGCCTCGAGTCGGCCTCGGAGCGGCCCTTCGACTGATTTCCCCCTGAAACGATGAAATTTCCAACCCCGTCGATATCCCGGAGAAGCTTTCTGGGCCGCCTGACCCCTGTTGCCGCCGCGCCCCTTCTGGGGGCCGGCTGCGGCGCCGCGCGGACAGTGGTACCGGGGATCGAAGTGCTGCTGAACCGGCAAGGGTCCCTGATCCGCGGCCGGCGAGTCGGACTGATCACCAACCACACCGGGGTCGACCGCCGGCTGCGTCACGATATCGATCTACTGCAGGCCCGGCCGGAGGTGGAGTTGGCGGCCCTCTTCTCTCCCGAGCACGGCATCGCGGGGGCGGCAGCGGCGGGGGCCAGAATCGCAAGCCGCCCAAACAGCCGTTGGGGCATCCCCGTGCACAGCCTCTACGGCGCCACGACGCAACCGACGGAGGAGATGGTCCGCGGCCTGGACCTGCTGATTTACGACATGCAGGACGTGGGATCGCGCTATTACACCTACCTGGCGACCCTCAGGAACTGCTTGCAGGCCGCCGACCGCTTCCGGATTCCCCTGATTGTGCTGGACCGCCCCAATCCGCTCGGTGGCTTGAGCATCGAGGGCAGAGTGTTGGACCCGCGCCTGCAATCGCTGGTGGGTTCAGCGACCATACCGGCTCGATACGGCCTGACCCCCGGAGAACTGGCCGGTTGGATGAAGTCCCGCCTGCAGCTGAAATGTTCCCTGACCGTGGTCAGAATGGACCATTGGGAGCGCCCGCACTGGTTCGCCGATACCGGCCTGGTCTGGGTACCCCCGTCGCCCAATATTCCCGGCGCCAGGACGGCCCTGGTTTATGCCGGCATGTGCCTCGTGGAGGGAACCAACCTGTCGGAGGGCCGAGGCACCACCACACCCTTTGAAATCGCCGGAGCCCCTTGGGTGGACGGGCCGCGGGCTGTTGAGGCCATGAACCGGCTCGAGCTGCCCGGGGTCGCATTCAGGCACACACGGTTCCGGCCCAGCGCTTCCAAATTCTCAGGGCAGGTCTGCGAGGGCATCCAACTGCACGTCCTCCACCCCCGACGATTCCAGCCACTGCGGACGGTCCTCTGTCTTATCGCTCACCTCCGGAGAAGTTATTCCGGCCACTTCCGGTGGGCGGAGCGCCATTTCGATCGCCTGGCGGGATCGGAGGAGGTCCGCAGCGGAATCGATCGGGACCGGCCGGTGGAGGAAATGCTGGAGGGTTGGGAGGAAGAACTGGCCGCCTTCGAGAAGGAACGGCGCGATTTTTTTCTGTATTGAACGGGGGGAAAGTTGGCTGGCAGCAAACAACGAGACAGGCAAGGAAAGCGAGTGAAACCGGCAGCGGTCCCGTCGGCAACCGGGCCGCGCGGAGAACCGTCGGAGTTGGTGCCCCTGATTGCCGAGAAGACGATCCGGGAGAAGGTGGAGGAGCTCGGCCGCCGGATCTCGGAAGACTACCGGGGCACGCATCTCCACCTGGTGAGCCTGCTGAAGGGCGCCTGGGTATTCACGGCCGACCTAGCGAGACAGCTCCGGTTGGAGACCTCGATCGATTTCATGGAAGTCTCCAGCTACGCTGCTGCCGACCGGTCCAGCGGCCGTGTCGAGATCGTCCAGGACCTGCAGGCCAGTGTCCGGGGACTCCACGTCCTGGTAGTGGAAGATATCTGTGACACCGGATTGACGCTGAATCGCATCTGCAGGGAGATCCGGGGGCGGGAACCCGAATCGCTCAAAGTGGTTTCCCTGCTGAACAAACCCGCCTGTAGGGTGGAATCCGTCGGCCTGGACTATGTCGGGTTCGAGATTCCCGACAAATTCGTGGTGGGTTATGGTTTAGACTATCGGCAGAGATACCGGAACCTCCCCTCCATATCGGCTATTGCGCCCCATGAAACGGACCTTTCTGACCGAAAAGGAACTTAGAAACATCGCTCCGGGGTCGCCCTGCTACGTGGTCAAAGGGACCTGTCTCACTCCCCTTGCCCTGGAATTTGCCGCTCAGCGCGGAAATACCATTGTCGAGTGCGACACTCCTGAAGAAATCCAGCGCCTCAAGGCTTTCGACAAGCGGCTGGCGCTGGGGGCCGCCGCGTCGCAGCGGGAACTGGGACAGAAAATCCGGAGCCTGCTCCAGGAGAACGGATATCTGGTCTGCGAGTGCGGTGAAGGTAACTCTCCGGACGAACCTGGCAACGTCCTGGGGGTGGCCCAGATGGTTCAGAGCGGCCAGGTGTGCAGCGGTATCTGGCTGGATGAGGATGGAATCGGATCCACCATCCTGGCCAACAAGTGCCCGGGCATTCGGGCGGTCCACTGCTGCGATCGGCAGACCGCCAGGATCAGCCGGGAACGGCATGGGGCCAACCTGCTGGTGCTGGCGGATCCCGGCCTGGACGCCGACCTGGCCGCCGTGGTCGTGACCACCTGGCTGAGCGCCGCCCTTGCCAGAGGCCGGCACAACCAGGAGATCTCGCTGCTGGAAGAAGTGGAAAGGAAGTTTCTCCGGGAGACGATCGTGGCCGTCCCCGGTGACTGCAGTTGCGCGCTATAAGGGGAACCCAACGTCGGAGAACAGGACTACTTGAAACAAAAAACCCGGGCGCCAGCCCGGGTTTTCAGTAAGCCGTCAATGCGGCGTCAGCAGTTAGCCGTGGGCGTAGGCCCATGGGGGTGGGCGTACCGTCAGGAGGCTTCTTTCTCGGTAGGCTTCTGCAGGTCCTTGTCTTCGTCTTTCTTCATGGCGCCGCGGAAATTCTTGATCCCCTCGCCGATGCCTTTACCGATTTCGGGAAGGCGCTTGGCGCCAAAGAGAAGGAAGACGATCACCAGAATGATGACCCACTCCGCAAGACCCATGGTAGGAATTCCAATTCCCAACACCATAACGACCTCCCCATCTCTTGAGAACCGGCGTGGCCGGCACCGTCATTGAAGGATCTTAGTGGATTTGCAGACGGATGGCAAACGCTCAGTCGGAAGAATCCTGACAGTAACGATCGAAGGCCGCCGTCAGGGTGTCCGCGATCTCGGAGGCGTCGCGGTATTCGATCTGATGGCGGTGCATCATGAATACCGGCCGGCCCTGCCGGAACAGGGCAACCGAGGGAGAGGAGGGCGGGTATTCCTGCAGATACTCCCTCACCCGCGCCGTAGCCTCCAGGTCGCCTCCCGCGAATACCGTCGCGACCTCGGTCGGCACCACCGCATGCTTCAATGCCAGCGCGATTCCGGGACGCGCCCGGCCGGCGGCACAACCGCACATCGAGTTGATCACCATCATGACCGTGCCGTCTTCTTTTCGGAGAAGCTCGTCCACCTGTTCGGGGGAACGGGTCTCCTGCACCCCCAGCCGGGTGAGCTCTTCCCTCATGGGTCCGATGAATTCTTCCGGATATCTCACTGTCCTAGTCTCCCTTCGAGCCGCCTTCCAGCCAACCCGACTCTGCAACCGGTGCAGGCTGACGGCGATAGAATTGCAGGCGCCGGGATTCTAGCAAGGCCGGCGTGGAAAGTAAAACGCGGCGGCTGCATGAAGGGCTGCCAAAGAGTTATCCACGAAGGGACACTAAGAAAGAAATCAGGAGGGGAAAGACATCCACAAAAGAAAACGGCGAACCACCAATGGACACGAATGAACACCAATAAACTGATTCATGTGCCGAGCTCACTGCAAAATTCGCAACGGGGCAGGTCATTTTGCCGGCAAACGTGATGTCTTGCCTCTTTCAATATCGGCTGCGACTTGGTGAAAAATGCTTTCTAACCACAAAAAGCACAAAAGGCACAAAACGAATATCTCGACTTCGAGTCTTGACGATCCGAAGTTGATCAGCATGGCGTCGCGTTGACCGGATGCACGAAGAGCAGGTCAAAGGCCGTATGCCGGATTTGATCACACAAGGCCGGCATGACCTGATCGTTTCTCATCGTTCTGCTCTTTTTGTGCCTTTTGTGCCCTTTGTGGTCATTCCCGGCAAACCTCCCGCTGCCGAATTTCGCAAACGCCTCAACTCATCAATCCGTCTATTGGTGTTCATTCGTGTCCATTCGTGGTTCGCCGTTTTGCTTCGTGGCTAACTCTTCTAACCCCCTGACGGATCTTCGCGGATCCCGTTCGTGGATAACTCCTTGTATGCTATTCTTGTGGAAACTCCACTGGAATCCCGCCTCCGGATGAAACGAAATCCCAAAGCCGCGGTTGTCGCTGAACCGGAAACCGAACAAGGGGCCGGCGCAGAAAGGGCCGGGCTCTACCAGGTGATTCTGCTCGACGATGACGATCACAGCTACAACTACGTCATCGAGATGCTGCAGAGAATTTTCTATTTCTCGGTGCGGCAAGCTCTCCAGCACGCCCGGGAGGTGGACCTCAGCGGCCGGACAGTGTTGATCACCTGCGGGCGCCAGGAGGCGGAGTACTCCCGGGACCAGATCCAGGCCTGGGGTCCCGACCCGCTTATCCCGCGCTGCCGCGGGTCCATGTCGGCCCTGGTTGAGCCCGCAACCGGGGTATAGCCCCCAAAAAACAACGGCCGACGGACAGGATGCCCGCCGGCCGGAACAGAAGAGCTTCAGATTTTAGCGGATTGAGGCTTGCGCCTCGGAGGCGGGTTGGAACTGGCGGCCGCGCCGGACCGTCCTATTCCTCCGCGACGATGCCGATGGCCGCGGCTGCCGATTCTTCCTCGACCTTGCGCTTGATCTCCATGGCCTGGTCGTAGTGCTCGTCGGCCAGCTTCTGATAGGACACGTACTCCTCGTAGCGGTCGGGCCCGTGCTTCTTCACCAGGGGTTCCAGGGCATTGACGTCTTGCCCGGCCAGGATGAATTCGTTCTCCGAGGAAGGCTTCTGCTCGATGATCTCGTCAACGATGACCCTGGCCTTTTCCCGATTGAGCAGGTTGATGTAGAAGTGGGCATTGAAGTAATCGGGATCGTTGGCCAGGCACTTCTCCAGATATTCCAGGCCCTCTTCCGAGAGTTCCCACCGCTCCTGGGCTGGGCGGGGATTCAACTTGTCGTAGGCCATGGTCCAGTTGACGTTCCCAACGCTGTAAAAGGGATCGGCCCCTTCCGGCTCCAGGTCACAGTTTTTCAGGTAATACTCCTTGGCCTTCTGGAATTCTCCCATGTTGAAGTAAATGCCGGCAATTCCCTTGACCGAGTAGAGGTTCTCCGGGTCCTTCTCCAGCACGTCCATATAGGCGCCGATGGCTTCTTCACCGACCCTGATGTTTTCCTCCGACTGGCCGTTCGGGATGTAGAGGGAAGCGTAGGAGGTGGCCAGGTAGATCTGAGCGTTCAGGAACTCCGGATCCAGCTCGATCGCCTGCTTGAAGCGCTCCACCGCCCTTTCGTACTCGCCTTCCCGGAAAGCCCGAACGCCCTTGTTGAGGCGGTCCCGGGCCTTCAGCTTGTCAATGACGCCACACCCAACCATCCCAAAGGCCAGAGGCAGCAAGACAAGCCCGGCCATCGCTCTCCTTCGACACTTCATCGGCTTCCTCCACAGACGGCAAATATCCTGTTTATCGCTTTCGGGAATGACAGCCAGGGGAGATCACTGACCGGACTGGATCTTCTCGGTGATCAATCCGATCTTGTCCACTCCCGCATTGTGGGCGATGTCGATGACTTCCACCACCGAGTTGAAGAACAGCGACTCGTGACCCTGCACGAACATCGTCCTCTGATTTCGGGTCTTGAAGATATCGGTGAGCCGCTCCTCCAGATTCCGAAGATCCACATTCTCCTGGTTGATCTTCAATCGCCGCTCGGCGTCAAT
>JAPVWS010000164.1 GCA_027493295.1 Candidatus Versatilivorator vitaminiformans
TCCCTCCCCGTTGAGGAAGAAAATGCGGTTGGGGGCCACAAAGCCGCCGATATACTGGCCGATCTCACCGTTCCGAATCCAGTTCTGGACGTACCCTGCCTGCAGGAACCCCGCAAGACCCAGTTGCGGAAAGACCTGCAGCGGCTCGCCGACCCTGGGATCCCCGTTTGCCGCCAGGTTGCGCTGCGCCCGCCGGAAATCCTCGATGAAGCCCGGGGGCAACAGCACCTGGTTGAGGTCGATGGCCCGCGTCAGCTTGACACCGTGGTTGCCCACGTAACGCAGCTCGACGGCGGTGTCCTGCATGAGCCTGTGCTGCACCCCGATGTTCCACTGCTGCACGTAGGGGGTGCGCATGTCGGGATCGATGGTGAAGAGGGCTGCCGTGGAGTCGGCCAGAATGCCGTCGCGGGCGGTGCGCGGAATCCGGAATTCGGGAACCGGAATGGGAACCAGCCCGCCGCCGCTGACCGTGCCGCTGAGTCCCGACAGGGACACCGACTGGCTCAGGCCGTCGTTGGCCCGCAGGGTATTCAGCACCGTGGTCAAGCCGTTGTCGACCACGTAGTTGATGCCGTAGCCCGCCCGGATGACGGTCCGGTGTCCGGGCCCGGGCTGATAGGCGATGCCGATGTTGGGAGCGAAGTTATTGCCGTCGCCGGTGTAAAAGGGCCTTCCGTTGGTGGAGCCGGCCAGATCCACCACGGCGTCGGGATCCAGCACCGCTTGCCAACCGCCCACCGGCAGGAGTGCCAGCCCCTTGGCCTCGTCGGGCACCGAGTGATACTCCCAGCGGAAGCCCAGGTTCAGGCTCAGGCAGCGGCTGATCCGCCAGGTGTCTCCCACGTAGAAGTTGACAAAGTTCTGCTTGAGCAGGTTGGTGTTGGAAGCCCCGTCGACGAAGCCCGAATGGGGCGAGGAGGCGTTGAACGTTTGATCGGCGCTGTCGACAAATCCCCCCAGGGTTCCCAGGAGTCCGGAGGCGGCGCTGAGTTCTCCGGAAGCGATCCCTCCAGGGAAGATATCGGGCACCAGGGGATCGGGGTTTCCCGGCCCGAACCCCAGGTCGTAGGTGGGTATGGTGCCGGCGTCATTGAACTGATCCACCTGGGTCAGGCGCACGCTGCCACCCACTTTGACAGTGTGGTTCCCCTTGACCCAGGAAATGTGGTCCATGATGTCCACGTTGCGGGTGTCGCGCCCCTGAGCCAGAAAATCCCGGACGGGATTGCTGAAACCACCCCCCAACGACAGCCGGTAGCCCAAGGGAAAGGTCTCATTGGTGAAGAAGCGTGGATTGGAACTCTGGTAACCCACCCTGGCCTCGTTGGTGACGTTGGGCTTCAACAGGCTGGTCAGAGCAAAGGAACCCAGTCTGCGTTTGGAGCCCTGCCCGGCGCCGGGAAGACCTGGGAAGACGGAGCCGATAGCGTTGAAGACCGAGTTGGGGGTATCCAGCCGAAACTGGTGGAAGGTCCCGGTAAAGGAGTGGCTGGGGCTGATCTCATAGTCTCCCCGCAGCACAAACCAGTCGGCGTCGCTCTTGTCGATGCTGTTGAAGCGAAAGCCGGAAGTGTTTCTTCCGTCGCCCACGCTGCTGTCGTTGGGCAGCGGGGTCGTATCCACCAGCGAGGCGATGGCCGGGTCGGGACTGAATCCGGAGAGTTCGAAGAGGTTCACCGTGGCAATCTGTCCGTTGTCCTGCCTGACGTAGCTGAAATTGCCGGCCCGGGCCGATTGGGTCAGGACGGTGCGGACCACCGAGGCCGTGCCGGGGCTGCGCTCTTCCTCGTAGTTGACGAAGAAGAACAGCTTGTCCTTCAGGATGGGACCGCCCACGTTGAAGCCGAACTGGTGGATGAAGACCCGCTCCTTGTCGATACCGGCGGCGTTGTTGAAGTAGTCGTTGGCGTTGAGGGCATCGTTGCGGTGGTAGTAGAAGACCTCGCCGTGATAGGCATTGCCCCCGGACCGGGTCACGAAATGGGTCTGGGAGCTTCCCAGGCCGGCATCCACGTCGGCGTTGGCGGTGGTGATGCTCACCTCCTCGATGAAGCTCTCCTGCACCGGAATGGTTCCGAAGAGGGCATCGGTTCGAATGAAGGTGTCCTGGTTGTTGATTCCGTCCAGGGTGAAGTTGTTGAAAGTGCCTCTCCCCCCATTGATAGCGGCCGAGCGCGTCCCCCCGGGGCTGGTCACCCCGGCCTGGGTGAGTGCCAACTGGACCACGCCGCGCCCGTTCAGGGGAAGATCCTTGACCTGTTCCCGGTTGAGGTTGGTATTGATTTCGGCATTGACCTCGTTCATCACGGACTGAGTCTCAGCCGCCGTCACCACCACCGTCTGGGTCACCACACCCACCTCCACCACAATGTCGACGTTGGCGGGGGCGCCCAGCGCAACCTGAACGTCTTCAATCAGGGCCGTCTTGAAACCGTCCGCTGCGGCTTCGACGCTATAGGTCCCCTGGGAGACGTTGGGAAACACGTAGAGACCGGAGCTGTTGGTGCTGGTCTCCCGGGCCACGTTGGTGGCGGCGTTGGTCAAGGTCACCGTCACGCCCGGCACCACGGCGCCGGTCTGATCCAGCACCCTCCCGTCCACGCGAGAGGTCAACAGTTGGCCGGCGGCGGGAATGGCCGCCGCAAGCAGCATCGCCGCAAGGGCAACCACACTCCCACCACGCGCAAAACCTGGAATTGCAAACGGTCTACCGAACACGATTCGCCTCCTGGGGCCGCCCCGCCCCGTACTTGTCACACAAGAATCCTAATGGCAGCCATAACCACCTTTGGGAGGGCGGCGATCGGATGGATGAGTGAGTCCCATTTTCGGGTACCCGCCCCAACACGACAACTCCAACTGTCTCGATTGTGCATCATGTTCAACGCCTTTGCAACCGGCGCCTGAATTTCAAACAGGTGACGCAAGAATGGAGAAAAAACGTTCGGGCACAGGACATCCAATTGCAAACCATGATCCGCCATAGGCGACCGGCCCGATTCACTCTTTCGATTGCGCGGGGCTCGGGTACAATGCTCCGGAATGGATACACGAATACGGGGCGAATCAGACGAAATCATCGACACTTAGCGAGGAGCGAACAACATGACCAGCCAACAGGGAGATCAGCCAGTGAGAGTGGTGAATGTGGACTGCGACCGTCCGGATGAGGAGAAGGAACGCCTCTATGCCCCGGAGAGAAAAGCCGTCGAGGACCTTGGAGGAGAGTTGATTCTGCTGTCGGCGCAGACTGAGGACGAGATTATTCAAGCCTGCGCCGGGGCTCGAATCATCCTGACCGAGGGCTTGTTCACACCCCTTACCAGGAAAGTCCTGGAGGCCCTGCCCGATTGCTGGGCGGTGGGCCGCTACGGGATCGGAGTGGACAATATCGATGTCGAGGCCGCCACCGACTGCGGCGTCGTGGTCTTCAACGTAGCCGACTACTGCGTGGAGGAGGTCGCGGACCACGCGGCGGCCCTGGTGCTGGCCTGCGCCCGGCGCGTGGTCATCCTCGACCGTCATGTGAGGGCCGGCGGTTGGGACCGGCCTCCCCTGGAGCACCCGCTGCGCCGCATCGGGCGGCTGACGTTGGGATTGGTCGGTTTCGGCAACATCGGCCGCCACATGGTCCCCCGGTTGCAGGGGTTCGGCATGCGCATTCTGGCCACCGACCCCTACGTGAATCCCCGCTTGGCTGCCGAAGCCGGCGTGGAGTTGACCTCGCTGGAACGGGTCCTGGGAGAGTCGGACGTGGTGTCCCTGCACACCTTCCTGGCCCCCGGGACCCGGCATCTCATCGGCGCTCCCGAGTTGGGGCTGATGAAGCCCTCGGCGTTTCTGGTCAACACCAGCCGCGGTGGAGTGGTGGACGAGGAGGCGCTGATCCAGGCCCTGCAGGAACGGCGGATCGGCGGCGCCGGTCTGGACGTGACCGAAGAGGAGCCCCTGGGAGCCGACAGCCCCCTCAGAAGCCTCGACAATGTGGTTCTTACACCCCACCAGGGATCCAGCTCGGTGGAGTCGGGCCAGGACCTTCGCCGGGGCGTGACCGAGGCCCTCTCCTGCATGATCCAGGGATACCTGCCTCCCTTCGTGTTTAATCGCTCCGTCAAACCCAAAGGGGAATTGAGACCCAGGCCGGCCTAGCCAGGTCCTGTATCGAAAACGGGGTTGCCATATTTCGGAGACAGGGCGCTAACCCCAGGTCTTCAGCGGATGCCGGCGATCCTTGAGAGGCAGGTCCACCCGGGCTCCGGTCTTCTGCGACTGGTAGACCGAGGTGATCATTTCGATGGTCCAACGCCCATCCTGCTCGCTGCAGGCCGGCTTGCGGTCCTGCTCGATGGCCTCCAGCAGGTCGGCGACCAGCAGGGCGTTGCCCAGGGTGCGGCTGTCGGCCCGGAAGCGACTTGCTGCCGGTGGCTTCGCCTCGATGGGCTCCCAGCGGTGGGTCTCGTCGGGCAGCCAACCCGGTGAGCGCAGGATGTAGGGCCGGCCCCGCGGATAGACGTCGTTCGGCAGGTGAATCACGCCCCTGCTGCCATAAATCCAGAGGCCGAAGCGCTTCCGGTCGGTTCGATCGCTGGCCTTGGAGCCGAAGTAGGAGTGGATGCCGCCGGCGAAGCTGAATACCGCCGCGATCTGATTGCCGGCTACCGGTCCGACGGGTTCGGTGGCCTCCCTGACCTGCTCCCGGCCCACCTCCTTGCCGTCTTCTGTGACGTGTGCGAAGACCCACTTGGGGTCGCCCAGGAAGTAGCGCATCATGTCGCAGATATGGGAACCCAGCACCATCAGGTCCTCTCCGCCGGCGCGCCGGTCCTCCTTGCCCCGTCCCCGCACCTCCTGGATCATGCCGATCTCGCCGGCTTCAATCATCGCCTTGACGCGGATCACAAAGGGAGAGGTCCGCATCTGGTGGGCCATCTGGACCTTCACCCGGTTCCGCTCCACGGCCGCCACCATGCGGTCGGCATCGGTCAGGCTTGGGGCGAAGGACTTCTCATGGAAGATGTGGCAGCCGGCTTCGGCGGCAGCCGTGGTCATGGCCGCCCGCTGGTCCAGCCAACGCGGAGCGATGGCCACGATATCCAGCTTCTCGCGGTCCAGCATGCGGCGGTAGTCGCGGTAATCCCGCCGGGCGCCGGTGCGCTCCCTGGCCCGGGTGCGGCCCTCTTCGTCCGGGTCCGCCACCGCCACCACCTCGGTATCGTCAAAGACGCGCCACACCGTATCGAGCCCGTGCCCGTAGTTGCCGCGGCCGGTGTGGCCAATCACGCCGACACGGTACTTTTTCCGTCCCGCCCAGCCCATAGCCGCCAGTCCTGCCAAGCTTGCCTCTAGAAAGGATCGCCGTTTCATTACAAGGTTTCCGAAATTATACTCGTCCAGGTTCAAAAAATGACAACGGCGGTTCCGCTGACGCTCACCATCAGCATGCTGCCCTTCCCGCCCAGGACTTCGTAGTCCAGGTCGATTCCCACCACGGCGTTGGCTCCCAGGTCCCGTGCGGCCTGCTCCAGTTCTCCCAGGGCGATAACCCTGGCCTTGGCCATTTCCTGTTCGTAGGCGGCGGACCGGCCTCCGATCAGGTCCCGTATCCCGGCAAAGAGATCCTTGACCAGGTTGGCCCCCAGAATGGCCTCACCGGTCACGATGCCGCGATATTCGCGGATGGATTTGCCTTCGATCGATGGAGTTGTCGTCAGGATCATCTATTACCTCCGGTTGGTCAACCCGCACTTCCCACCGGGCCGCTGGATGATTGATAAATAATGAGCTTTTTGCAAAATTCGCAGCGAGGCAAGTCATCGTACCGGCAAACTTGAGGTACTGCCTTTTTCAATATCGGGTGCGAGCTGTTGAAAAATACTGTCTAACCACAAAAAGCACAAAAGTCACAAGTTGTGTTTTTGTGCCTTTTGTGGCCATTCCCGGAAAACGTCCCGCTGCCGAATATTGCAGGAGGCTCATGAAAAGAGACAGCTCAGGCCTGCTGCGCAGAGGGCGGCGCCGAGGTTACGCTCTGCTTGACCCGCCCGCCCAGGTGTCGCCAGAAGAGCCAGCCGGCAACCAAGGGACCTGCCGCCGCCAGGCCATAGTGCAGCAGGGCTCCCCCGTAGGGTTGGTCGACCGCCTGCTGGATTAGACCCAGAGCCAGGAAGGAAGCCAGCGCCAGAGGGATCAGGCTCGCCTCGGCCCGCAGATAGATATAGGCGGCCAGCAGCACGGCGCCCAACAGCAAACCCATGACCATCCATTCCCCCAGACCCTCGAAGTCGGCGCCCTGCACCGCCAGCCCCAGCAAGATCAGCAGGCCGCCGGCGTAGCGGCGCCGGCTCCAGCCGCGGGTCAGGACCTCCACGAGCGTGACCGCCACCAGCAGGACGCACAAGAGCGTGAGGTACTGGATGATCGACTCCATCAGCGGACCGATTGCCGGCAGGTAGTCGTCCATCACTCTGAACTGAGGCCACGCGGGAGCCTTGGCGGCGGCAAAGGCGGTTGCCAGCACCTCGAGCGCCTTGGCTACGACCCCCATTGCCACCCCCAGCGCGATTTTTCCGCCGGAGGCCTCATCGCCCCGGAAACCCGCGGTCTTGACCCAGCCAAACAGCAAGGCCACCAGGAGAGAGAGAAAGATGATCCCGATGAGGCTGCCCGCAATCAGCGCCAGAAGCTGGTGACTTAGTGGCGCGGCCGTAGTCAGATTCGAGGTCAATGCCGGCCATCGATTGAAAAAGACAATCAGACGGAGCAGAATCAGGATAGAGGCCAGCCAGAAGAATGTCCGAGCCGAAAACTTCCCCCGGCTCCAACTGATCACGGCGACCACCGCCGCGGCCAACGCACCCAGAACCAACAGGATGCCGCTAATAATGCCGAGGACCCCGACAAGATTGCCGCGGCTGCGCTCGTCCCGCTCCCAATCCTCGGGCAGGTGAACCAGGCGGTAGACGTCGGAGACCTCGTCGCCGGCCACAACGGCTGCGACTCGAGCCTCTCCCCGGGGAAGCGGCTGAGTCCGATCGGCGAAGACAAAGGTCCAGTCCCTGCGGGCCGGCCGCTGAGAGGGGTCGGCCGAAACCTCCTCGAGATCCTCCGCTGCCAAACCGAAACGGCCCGAAACCGCGGCCTGAGTCTTGGACCGCGCCTCCTCCTCGGACAGGGCCGCTCCCTTCCTGGCTTCCGGAAGCCTGTGGATGACACGGGGAACCGAGTCCGGGTCGGCCACAATCACCCGGTACTCCTCTGCCCGTTCCTCCACGCTTCCTTCAAAGGTGGCATAACGAATCCTCCAGTGCGCCCCGGGCACGTAGGAACCGGCCAGTTGGCCGTGGGCCACCCGTCCGGCCGTCTGCCACACAAAGCGGCCGGCCCGGGTGGACTCCCCCCGGACCGAGACCATCTCCCGCCAGGACGGAGGAATCTGAACACCTCTCTCCTTCAGCGCATCCCGGGCGATCTTCACCGCCTGCTCCCGGTCCACCTCCAGCGCGGGCACGTCCGTCTGGAATCTCCCCAACAGGACCCAGACCGCCAGCCCGGCAACCCCGCCCAGGAGCAAACCGTTCCGCAGAGCCGGAGACAGGACTGGCACGTTCGCCACCGGCGGCGCTTCCGTCTCGGCCTCGGGCTCTCGGGCCGGAGGGGGACTCCAGGCTCCGTTCAACTTGTCGGGCGTCAGGGCGCTCCATTCCCGGGACCGCCATCGGACCCACCCGATGGCTCCCAGGGGAACCAGGGTGAGCAGTACCACCAGGACCTGATCGACCCAGACGCCGGGTGCCTCGGACACGAACAGCGGTATGGCGAACCAGACCACGTCGAAGGCAAAGTGGAGCACGATGGCCGGCAGCAGACCGTACCTCAGGTAGATGGCGCCGAAGAAAAGGGACGGCAGGATCAACTCCACCACCCGGGCGTAGGCGGGTTGGGTGGGATAGGCCGCGTGGCCGGCCCCGAAAATCAGCGCCTGCAGGACCATGGCGGCTCCGATCCAGAGTGCGGGCCTTCCGAATCGGCGCCCCAGCAGCGCAGCGCCGGCCAGGGGGACGGCCCGAAACAGGCACTCCTCCCAGAAGCCGGCCTGAAGCGAAATGGCAATGGATGAAAGCCAGGGCAGATAGGTCGCCAGCACATCCGGCTCCAGCAGCGCATTGGAGGGGGACCACCAACCCAGCACGTTGTTGGAGAAGAAATAGAGAGCCACTTCATACCCGAAGAAGAGCGGCACCAGCAGATAACCCGCCACCGTGTATCCCAGGACCGGCCTCGTATTGGCCACTCCCCGAGATCCCAGTTTCCAGAATTGAATATGGTGGGGAAAGGCCTTCCGCGAGAGCGACTCGGCGGCCATGAAGGAGAGAGTCAGCACAATGCCCAGGGCCACGAACTGGACCAGGGCCCCCACGATCTGGTCGGCCAGGAATCCCTGCCGGGACAAGGCCGTGTCATAGTTCATCCAGGCCAGCGGTAACTGGTTGAGGGCCACCAGGCCTTGCAGAGAGGCAACCAGCAGACCCCAGAAAAGGGCTTGTTTCCACAGCACCCATCCCCGGCGCAGGAGAAAAAAGAGACCGATGAGACACCCGCCCAGGATATAGACCAACACCATGGCCACGCCTCCAACGGTCCCGATGGTGTTGTTGGAGGAGCGCATCTCCTGGTAGCGCCGGTTGAAGGACTCGGGCACCTTGATATAGCGCCCGATCTCGGTGAACCGGTCCCCGCTCACCGTCAAACGCAGCCGATAGCGAGCTTCCCCGATATCCCGGCGCCGGTGCTCGTAGACCAACCGATGATCGGTTCGCCCTCCCGGCTGCACTTCCTGGGCGTGCTCCACCAGTTCATAGGGCCCAAGTTCGATTCCCAGAATCTCCTTCAGCCGGGATTCGGCCAGATGTCGGGCCTTCTCTTCCGAGAGTGTGGCTCCCGGCTGGTCTTCCGGGAGCGTCTCGCGAAACCCCCACAGCTCTCCGGCCGGGGTAAAGCGAATCAGGCTCTCGGTGGTCTCCTTCTCGCGAAAGTGTCGGACTCCCCAGGTGTAGGCGGAGTAGAGGTCGCTGGCCATTACCCTGGTGAAAGCCTCCTTGCCCCCGCCCTCGAGCTCGATGAAGTTCTGCACCTGAGATCTCGAGCCGAAGGAGGCCGCCTGCTCATAATCCTGCGGGCCCCAGTGGTAGCGACCGGCCAGCTCCTTGGCCCGCTGCAGGGCGGTGGCCCGATCCATCTGAAGATCCAGGGTGATGAGAGGGAAAGCCTCCCCAAAATACCGGTAAGCCCCCACCAGGGAACTCAGCGAGAGCAGCACCAGCACGATCCAGAAAAGAGGGCGATTGGTTTTCATGGGTATTTGTCTAGATCAATGGTCGGTCGATTGTGCAGGGCTTCCTGCAAACTGACACCTGCAGTGCGTCAAGAGCTGTTGGTGCAAGAGAGCGCGTTCCGAGACAGCGAAACTCATCCGTCACCTGCTCGGCTGAGTGGAGGATTCAAAACGCCCACCTACCAGTCCGGCGTTCCAAAAAGGTGCCAAGCCCTGCCGATTATGCCACATGGACGGCCAAATGCAGTCGGACACCCTACAGCTCAGTCCCTGAATCGGAATGGATTATGAACAACCCTCACACAATTTACATCCGGATCTTTCCGGCGTGTCCTGGCGGCCGGGAGATGCGGGCTGGACAAAGCGATTTCCTCGGACATATTCTTGCAGAGCGGGCAGGGGCACCCGGTGAGAGGAAGGAGCAAGAATCGTTGGCGGCCACTGAAGAGACCTTACATATCCGGATTCAGGTTTCTGCAGCCCTGTGCAGATATGCCGGTTGCCCCTCGGAGCTGGTGTTATCGGCCGCCACCGTCGGCTCGGCCCTGTGGCAACTCAAGCCAAGCCATCCCCGGCTGTATCGCTCCATCTGCCAGGAATCGGGGGCCCTTCGCCCCCATGTCAACCTCTTCCTCAACAGTGACCGAATCGACGAGTTGAACGGAATGGACAGCCGGCTTCAGCCAGGCGACATCCTCACGGTTCTGCCCGCGGTTTCAGGAGGTTCTCCGTGCCGGAACGGGTAATTCTCTCGGTGGGAACCAAGAAGGGACTCTTTGTGGCCGAAGCGACCAAGGACCACAGCGGGTTTGACCTGCGCGGGCCGTTTGGAGCCGGCGCACCGGTCGATGCCACCCTGATCGACAGACGGGGCACCCCCCACATCTATGCCTCCAGCCGCAACATGTTTTTTGGCATGAAGATCCTGGTCTCCAGCGACCTGGGCCGCAAATTCCGGGAGACGGGGTCGGCGCCCGCCTTCTCCAAGGAGGATGGACGCACCCTGACCAACGTGTGGGCGCTGGAAGCGGGCGCCGCCGAAGGGGAGCTGTTGTCGGGGGTCGAACCCGCGGCGCTCTTCCGAAGCCGGGATGGCGGAGACTCCTGGGAGATGGTTTCCGCCATCAGCAACCACCGGCACGCGCCTCACTGGCAGCCCGGCGGCGGCGGTCTCTGCCTGCACACCATTATCCGCTCAAAGAACCGGGTGCACCTGGGGATCTCGACAGGAGGCCACTACCTGAGCGAGGATGGTGGAGAAACCTTTGACGCCTCCAACCAGGGAATCGCCGCGGCATTCCTGCCGGACCCCTATCCGGAGTTCGGCCAGTGCGTCCACAAGATCGCCGTGCACCCCGACAATCCGGAAAGACTCTACATTCAGAATCACGGCGGCTTCCCCGAACAACCAGGCATCGGCGTGTTGCGCAGCGACGACCGCGGGCGCAGTTGGCGGTCGATCGCAGAAGGGCTTCCCTCCGATTTCGGGTTACCGATTCTCGTTCACCCCCACGACCCCGAGACCGTCTACGTGATGCCGCTGGAACCCATGACCCGCACCTGCCCCGGAGGCGCCCCCGCGGTCTGGCGCAGCCAGGACGGAGGCGGTTCCTGGAGACGCCTGAACAGGGGACTTCCGGAACGGGAGAGCTATTTCACCGTCCTGCGGGATGCCATGGACTTCGACCGGCTGGCCTCGCCGGCGGTTTACTTCGGGACCACTACCGGACAACTCTGGATGGGTCGGGACGGCGGGGAGGACTGGACGTGCCTGTTCCATTCGCTGCCGCCGATCCATTGCCTCAAGGCCACCGAGGTGTGACAGGGGCCATCTTGGGCACAGGGCAGAGGAGACCCATGTCAATTCCCTCAAAGGCCGTCAACCGCCGGACCTGGCTGGCCGGCGCTCTGTCTCTGAGCTCGCTGCCCCTGGCTGCCTGCCTGAACCGCCGGCCAGAGCCTCCGGAAACCACCGCCACCGACTTTTCACGCTCTTTCTGCTACTACATCCCCAAGAACCAAGAGATCCTGGTCCGCATCCAGATCGAATGCCGGTGCGAGATCTTCGACCGTTCCAGCGGCCGCTCCGACGAATATTTCCTGACTGTCCGGACCCAAACCGGCCTGAGGACCGACCCGCCCTCCGACCACCTTGATCCGGGATATGACTTCTGGATGATATTTTCCGGAACGCATGTGTTGATACGGCGGGTCCACACCTCCTCCTACAACCTGAACCCCAGCCGGCCCGGAGTGGATCGGTTCCATTCCAGCGGTTGGCGCCTTCAGCCCAGTCCGGCCAGGCTTTTGAGCTCCGGAAAGGAGATTCGCGAAGCCGTCCAGGCCTGGCTTCCCCTGGTGGCCGTCAGCGAGTTCGTGGGGGAGGATCCTTCACGTGGCTACCGGATCGAGTACCCGGTGAAATGGGCTGACGGAAACCCGGACGACTCCTTCCGCGTGGAAACGGGGCCGGTGGTCCTGCTGGATCCCCATCGACTCGAAGTGGGCCGCAGCCTGGAGTTCGACGATTTTCAGTGGGCCTACCTCGACTATCGCTCTTTCGACCGGGTGCGCTGCTTCCTGGAGAAGCCCACCTCCATTCTGTCGGGAGCTACCTACCAGCCCCCCGACCGTCTACCACGTCGAAATCCTGCCCTCACGGGCGAGCAGGTCGCCCGAATCCGAAAGCGCCTCTTCAGCGGGTGGAAACCGCCCCTGCCCTTCGACCGATTGCGCAAGCTGTTTCAGACCGATCACCATTCGGCCGTCGACCATCGACCGGTATCCACCACCCTTTACGCCCTCGAATCACCGGCTGATGAACCGATGGCGCACGGCGCGGCTCGTCCCCGGGCAGAAGAGATCGCATCCTGAAAGGAGCTCACCCGTGAAGACACCCCTTGCGCACTACCTGCTGGCGGCAGCAATGCTGGCCACTCCGACTTGCGGTCCGGGCTCGGGCGGGCCGGACGCCGGCCAATCCGGGACCGGTCTCTTCGAACAGACCGACGTGTTTGTCGCCGGTCAGGACGGCATTTCCCAGTTTCGCATCCCGGTGCTGCTGACCTCCACCAGCGGGACTCTGCTGGCGTTCTGCGACGCCCGGGTGGAAAAGCCGGGAGATCCGCCCAACAACATCGACCTGGTCATGAAACGGAGTACCGACCAGGGCAGGACCTGGGGACCGCTCCGGGTGTTGCTAGACGTCGGCGAGGGCGCCACCGCCGATTCCTGCGGTTTGGTGGACCGGCAGACGGGCACGATCTGGATCTTCACCGTCTACTGCCCGGTGGGAGTCGGCACCCGTACGGCCAAGCCGGGACTGTCCGGGGATACCTTCATGTACTGGGCCATCAAGAGCACCGACGACGGCCTGACCTGGTCGGACAGGATCGACCTGACGCCCATGTTCAAGAAAGCGGAGTGGAACTCCGGATCCCCCGGACCCGGCAAGGGCATGCAAATGCGAAGCGGACGCCTGATCGTCCCCAAGTATTTCGCAAAGGACGGCTACGCGGCCTCTCACGTGGTCTTCAGCGACGACCATGGAGAGTCCTGGACGATCGGCGGTGAAGCCTCTACCAACGGGACCACCAACGAGAGCCAGGTGGCGGAGTTGAGCGACGGAACCCTCTTGCTGAACATGCGCGGGACCGAGGGGAACCGGCGCAGAATCAGCAGAAGCACCGACGGCGGGATGAGCTGGTCTGAGGTTACGCTGGATCCGACTCTGGTCGAACCTCGCTGCCAGGCCAGCCTCTCCAACTACACCAACCGGCTGGACCACGACAGGGACCGGTTCCTCTTTTCCAACCCGGCCGCCCTGGAACGCAGGAATATGACGGTTCGTCTCAGCTACGACGAGGGCCGCACCTGGCCCGTCTTCGGGCAGATTCATGCCGGGCCCTCCGCCTACTCCTGTCTGACGGTGCTGCCCGACATGACGGCAGGCTGCCTCTACGAGCGAGGCGACCGGACCCCCTACGAAAAGATCACCTTCGCCAGGTTCGACCTGGAATGGCTGACCCGCGGCAAGGACAGGATGAAGGGGGAAGTTAGAAGTTTGAAGGATGAAGGGTGAAGGAAGAAGTTTGAAGTTTGAAGGATGAAGTTAGAAGTTTGAAGGATGAAGTTAGAAGTTTGAAGGATGAAGGAGGAAGTTTGAAGTTTGAAGGGTGAAGGGGGAAGGATGAAGAGTGGAGGTTTTCGGGAGGCTGCAAGCGGCTGATGACTTGGTTGCGCTTCTTGATCGATCGCGCTGAGACTGAATAGATGCTTAACGTATCGATCAAATAACTATCCACTATTCACTATCCACTGTTTGCTTTGCCGCGCCGCCGTCCCATACGACGGGGCGGCTCACAAGGAGTGAAACAGGGGTGCTTCAAGAAAGGCCTGGCCCATGAACTCTCTCATCTCCGACAGCGTCTACCTTCGCATAGGCAACCGCCGGCAGTTCTTTTTCGACGACCTGCTGCTGGAGCAGACCCAGAATCTGACGCGGCGCTTCCATTCCCCCCAACCGGCAGGCAATCGGCCCGTCCTGGCCAAGGACCGCCCCTGGGAGCACGTGCTCTATTTCACCTGCAATACCTGGAACGTGATTCGGGATCCGCAGGACGGCCTCTTCAAGTGCTGGTACGAGGACTGGCAGATCGACGATTTCTCCAGGGCCGCCGCCTGGGTCCGCCCCTCGGACCGCAAGCTCTGCCTGGACCTTCACCGTTCCTGCCCCTCCCGGGTGCTGTACGCCCAATCCGAAGACGGGATCGCCTGGGAAAAACCGTCCCTTGGGATCGTGACCGAAAAGGGGCGGAACACCAACGTGGTGCTCGGCGGCTACGAGCCGGTGGGGCCGGCCCACTGCGCCTACGTGCTGCTGGACAGGCTCGATACCGACCCCTCTCGCCGCTACAAGGCGATTTTCGAAAACGGGGCCAGCCAGGAGGCCGAAGACCCGAGCGGCGGGACCTTTCGCAGCGCTTATTCAAACGACGGGATCCACTGGAAGGTCCATTCGGAGCCCGTCCGCTACGGCCATTGCGGCTCGGTTGCAGGCGACGTGGTGACGGTCTCCATCGATCCGGAATCGGGCATCTATCGCCTGAACGGACGCCACCCCAACATGGGCTCCAACGTCGTCCAGGACATGCGCAACCCCACCGACGGCGGCTGGATTGCCCCCAGCTTTCCCCATCGGTTCGCACAGGAAAGGCGGCGGCGGATTTACCGGATGGAGAGCAGCGACATGATCCACTGGTCCACCCCGACGCCGCTGGTTGTGCCCGACCACGAAACCGACAACATCGACGACGAGTTCTACGGCATGGAGCAGTTTCGGATCGGGGACGACTGGCTGGGACTGCTCAACGTCCTCCACAACACCGACAACACCATGGACGTCCAGTTGACTTATTCGCGCAACGGGAAAGACTTCAAGCGGATACGACCGGGACAGCCCTGGCTGGCTCCGGGGGCCGAGGGGAGCTGGTATCCCTACATGTGCACCGTGTGCAGCAAGCCGATCGAGGTGGGAGACGACCTCTACGTGTACCACGGCGGCGCCAATGTCCATCACGACTGGTGGATGGTGGGATTCCACGAGGGACTGGAGGTTGCCGAGAGCGGCAAGCTGGAGGGGGTGAACTACGCGCTGGGCCTGGCCAAAATGAAGCGGGACCGCTTCGTCTCGCTGGCCGCGGGTCCGGCCCGCACCGGGATTCTGACAACCCGGCCCGTCTTTCCCACCGGCGGCAGCCTGGTCGTCAACCTGAAATGCCATCCCGGAGGCCGGTTGCAGGCGGCCATCGCCGACGGACAGGGGAAGGTTCTGCCCGGCTTCGAGCGCCGGAACTGCCGGACCGTTGCGGCCGATGGCGTGAATTTGCCGCTGAGGTGGCAAGGCCAATCCAGGATTCCCGCCGAGAGATTCCTGAAGCTGCACTTCTTCCTGCAGGACGCCGAGCTGTTCAGCTTTCAATTCGTCGAGGAGGGTTGAGGGGGACCAAAACTAACACCCAAGACCCTGTGACAACTGACAGTAGCTGGTGAGCGGGACGGCGCACATCCGATTCCAGTCCGACTTGTCGATGACCGGCCGGTTCATCAGTTGGATCATATCGTCGAATCTGCGAAGCGCGGCGCAATCCACCACCTCGGGGTCCGCCGCCTTCCGGTGACGTGGCCAAGCCTGGTCACGAGCGTGGTGCCAAAACTTGCTGTCGTACTTCGAGCCGCAGGAATAGTGCCAGCCGACGAACAGGCCGTAGCAGAGCATGTTGTTGACGAGAAACCGATTGACCACCGGAGCGTCGCGCTCGAGATACTCGACTGCACGGTTCAGCCGCATCTGGAGAACCATCCCGATCTGAAACTGGGCGGAAACGATCGCGGTTGCTTCAAGGGGTTCCATGAAGGTGGCCGCGTTGCCGATGCGGGCCACCGCGCCATCGTAGATGTGACGATGGACGAAATTGGGAAAGGGAATGACGGCGCGATGCTCGAATTCCGATACGCCATCGGTTTCAAGGAATGCGTCGAAGTCCGATTCGACTTCGGCAAGGCTGGATAGATCGCGGTTGAAGATGTACCCGTAGGAGGTGTGCACCGTGAGCGGAATGATGAATATCCAGCCGTGCGGACGCGCAACCGCACGGGTATAGGTATGTCGCAGGACCGGCCCGTCCTGCTCTTCCTTGACGATGGCCGGACAGCGGCGGATGACGGCCGTATTGGTGGGGATGAATGAGATGTCGATGTGCTGTTCCGGATGCAATTCCCTTGGAAACCCGCGGGCATCGAAGACCAGGTCGTAGCGTTCCGGCGCCAGGCCCTCGAATTCCACTTGGGCACCGCCCTCCACCCGGGTGATGTCGATCACTCTGGCGTCGATGTGGCGCGCGCGCACATTCGTGCAGCAGGTCCGCCATGGAATCGGCGGACAGGTGGTAGGCGTAGGACACCTGTTGCGGCGTGAAGTAGTGGGTGAAGTCTCGATTGCGCCGACCCCATCCTTCGAATGCCACACCGTACTTGCGAGTTCCTCTCAGGCGCTGCTGCACGGTTTCATGGGGAAGATTCGTCAGGTGCCGCAATTCCTGAACCAGGCTCGGCCAACTGCCTTCGCCCACTCCGATGACCGGGATGCGCGAGTCGTAGATGTGGTGCAGCTCGTGGTCGCTGTCGGGATGAAGACGGGTCACGCTGGCAGCCGCCATGCACCCCGCGGTTCCACGCCCGACAACCGCGATCTTGCGTAAGGATTTACTGCCCGGCTGTATCACTCCACTAGACTTCCATGGCTGTCGGTCGATGATCCCGTTTCGGGATTCCTGGATGTTGCGTGTGCAAACAAGCTACCACAATCCCTGCATCTGCGTCCCCGCACTTGACCTCGCCTCGGCGAGATTGCGTATAATTCGCTGATACTTCCGCTCACGCCGGATGAAATTTTCTTTGCCCTTAGCTTGATCCGCATGCGATGAATAGGCACGGTCGTGTTCAACAATCCATTTGACTCATTTCACAATACGGTTGCCGAAGCCAAGGAAGAGCGTGAACAACTCGACCGGCTGCTGACGATCTCCACACCGCGGGAACGTCTGCTGGTCTCCGTCGTCGCCCTGGCATTGTTTGTCCTGGTGGCATGGCTTTTCTTCGGCAGCGTAGCCCGTAGCGTTGCGGTTGACGGCGTGCTGGTCGAGCCCGGCGATCAACGGTTTGAGGGCAAACGATTCGTGCAAGCGCTGGTCTGGGTTCGGAGCGACGTCGCTCCACAGATCGAGGCCGGCATGCCTGCGGTCATAGAACTGGGCGTGACAGATGGAGAAGCGGACACCATTGATGGAGAGGTTGCGGCAATTGCCTCCGTACCATTATCCGATGGGCTGGCGGCATTCGAGTCGGCGGCGCCTGCGTCGGTACACCGCGTCGAAATCACGCTCGATGAAGGCTTTGATTCGGCTTCCCTTGCGGGTAGGAACTGCCGGATTGTCATCCAACTCGGCAGGCAATCTCCGGTCGCACTTTTCCAAATGAGGCGATTTTAGGATGCCGCCGCGGGTCTCCAAAAGGGCAAGCCATAAGGCCGCATCGGAGGTCTCGAAAAAGAGGATAAACACGCCAATTCTGTTGCAGATGCACGCATCGGAATGTGGCGCCGCCTGCCTTGGCAGCATTCTGGCCTACTTCGGTCGCTGGGTGCCGCTGACCGAACTGCGCGAAAAATGCGAGGTGAGCCGAGACGGCAGTAGCGCCGCCAGCATCTTTCGCGCCTCCAAACACTATGGGCTCCGCTGCAGCGGGCTCAGCCTTCGCGCAGATCAACTCAAGAAGTTGCAGCTGCCTCTGATTCTCTTCTGGCAATTCAGCCATTTCCTCATCCTCGAAGGGTTCGACGGCCGCCATTTTCATCTCAACGACCCCTCCACGGGGCGGCGCACGGTTCCCGCTGAAGAGTTCAACAAGGGCTACAGTGGCATTGCGCTGCGGTTCGAGCGAGGAGCCGACTTCAAGCCCGGAGGGGAGCCGCCCGGCTTGTTCAGGCAATTGGCCGGTTTGCTCGCCGGATCATGGAGTGTGCTTACCTGGGTGATTGCCTGCGCACTCATGCTGACGTTGCTGGCGCTGGTTGTTCCCGCATCTCTCAGTGTTTTCGTGGACGATGTTCTGCAAAGCCACGGGCCCTGGGGCGGGTTGGTGGCAGCCTTGCTTGGCGGCGGGATCCTGGTTTACATCCTGTCCTTGCTCAAGCACCGATTCCTGAAGCGGCTCGCGATCCGGATTTCGGTGACTGGCTTCAATCGGAGCATGTCACGGCTGCTGCGGTTGCCGGTGGAGTTTTTTCAACACCGGCTGGTCGGCGACTTGACCGATCGAGTATCGTCCACCGACAGCATCGCGAAGAATCTGACAGACCAGTTTCTTGTGCTCGTTATAGACATGGCAATGAGCGCGGTCTTGCTCGTCGCGATGTTTGCCTACGATGTCCTGCTTGCCTTGATCGTGCTGTCTCTGGCCCTTCTGCACGGACTACCGGCCCACTTCCTGAACCGGCTCCGGACGGTTCGAAGCCAGGCGATGAGTCGCGAACAGGGATTGCTGATTGGCGTGGGCATGCAGATGTTGAGTCATGCGGACAACCTGCGCATGACCGGATCGGATGACCGGTTCTTCTCTCGCTGGAGTGGTCAGCAGGCGCGCGAACTGCAGGCGCGCCAGCTCGTTTCGGAGCTGGGCTCCGTCAGTACGGCGCTTCCGGGCCTGATCACGACACTTCGTAGCGCGGCGATCCTGGGCATCGGGGGAAGCCTGGTCATGACCGGAAACATGACCCTGGGGACCCTGGTTGGGTTCTATATCCTGGCCGAGATGTTTCTGGCGCCCGTGGGGCGTTTTTTGGAGTTCGCCGACCAACGCCGGGCGCTCGAAACCGACTTGCAACGACTGGAGGACATCTTCAAGACTGCTGAAGACCCCGTTTTCAGCCGCCGGAGTCCGGAAACGGCGTCAATCCCCACCTTCAATGGCCGGCTCCAACTTGCAGGCCAGCTCGAACTGCGAAACGTCTCCTTCGGTTTCAACAAGAGCCGGCCACCCTTGATCAAGGACTTCAATCTCGCGATCAAGCCGGGACAGCGAGTTGCCGTGGTCGGTCCCAGCGGTTCCGGCAAGTCGACCCTGGCGCGCCTGGTTTCGGGTATCTATCAGCCCTGGTCGGG
>JAPVWS010000165.1 GCA_027493295.1 Candidatus Versatilivorator vitaminiformans
GTCCCCCCAGTCCTTTTGTTCGCTCGGCGGGGACGCGCACGGTCAGGGACCTAACTGGGACACCCCCGAATACAGTTGTCGTAGTTTCTGCTGCAGACCCCCAGTTGGATCTCCAGGATATAGTTGCAAATAGATTCCTCGATGTGGTCATCGTCAACGCATCGACGATATGAGGCAAAAGCATCATCTTCGCAATCGTCCCGCTCGTCCCGGCATGCATCGCGACACGCGTTCGATGCATCGACAACGAGTGGCGGGACCAGGGCGACGATGAGCACCGTCACGATCAATCCAGTCAGAAAAGTTTTCATTGTCATTGTCCTCCAGTCGCTCCCCGGAGTTGAGCCATTCCCGGATGCAACCGGTTCACGGTCGCTGTGAGGAGGGATCTCCGGATCTTTGCGGCCAACAGAATTCTCTGCGGCCACTCATCCATACTGCGCTTTATGGCTGGATGGGCATCAAGATACTCCTGAACCGAGAGGTCGCTCTCCCGTGCTCGTGCAGCTACATGCTCAGTGGAGCCCAGATAGAGCGCCCCTGACATATCCAGCTTCCGGGCATGCTCCCAGGCGTTGTCTCCATGATCGTCCTCAATGAGAACATCGATGCCGGCATCCAAGAGCAAATCGACGATGGCCAGCCGGGACTCCGTGGCAGCCCCACGGACTGCATGGTGATGCAGGGCCGTTTGTCCATATCGATCACGTGCGTTGATATCCGCTCCCGCGGTTAGCAATGATTCGACCTCCTCTGGCGTTCTGGCAACGTGTAGCGGCGTCTTGCCATCACAGCCACCCAGATAACTCACATCCGGATTCGGGTCTCCGGAGACCGCCGCTTGGCGTAGTAATTGGCGACAATCGGCGTCTGCGCCCGGGAAGGTCCGAGCAGACTCCATGCGCTCCGAAAGATGGGGGTCGGATCTCTTCATATTCTCCAAGACCTCCGACTGCGTCTCCGGACACGCAGCACACTCTTCTGGATGGAAATGTCTCCTGGGGGACGAAGATCTCACTTCAGGGACGGGTAGAGCGGAGACATCATTTGTCGTGATGACCGGCTGGATGGGCAACGGGGCCTCTATCTCCGGCCACCACACCAGACAAAGCAAGATGAGCACCCCCAACAGAACCGTGCCGAGTTTCCAATGCTTCAACTTCATGGCATCGACCTCCTTCCTTTCTGCGGGTGACACCCTGTCGCCCGACCTTGGGATCGCTCCCTCTATCCAAGTACAACGTCTGAAATCAGAATCCGTGACAAACTTTTTTCGCCGGGAGCGAGAGTTCGTTTCTTGGGGAGATCCTGGGGAGCCAATAGCGGAGAAAAAGGCGCCGAACTGAGCTTATCGTTGCGCCTTGAGTTCGCTCGCTTGAAGGCGCGCCTCCAAGTTTTGTTGGATCATATTGACGGCCCGGTGAAGCCGGGTCCTGACATTGACCCGGGACACATGGAGGAGATCGGCCGTCTGGCGGGTGGAGAGCCCTTCGTACACGCGCAACTCGATCACTTGGCGGTAGGTGTCCGGCAGTAACCGGATCATTTCCCGAAGCAGAGCCAGCATCTGCTTCTGCTGGGCTAAATCCTCAGGCGTCCGACTCGGAATTTGGGCTTCGAAGAAGGGGATCTCTCTCCGACGCCGCTGTCGGCGGCGAACATCCTTGGCCGTGTTGGCCACGATCTTGCCCACCCAGGGACAGGCCTTGGGACCGTCGAAGTAGGCATGGTTGATCGCTTGCAGAACCTTGATCCAGCTGGCCTGAAGCGCGTCCTCGGCCAGACTGTCCTCTCCGGCGATGCGCCGGGCCAGAGGGAAGAACCTCTGGGAACAGCAGACGATCCAACCCTCGATGTCGCGTTCCAGGAGGGCACAGTTGGTGAGTTCGGGTTTGAGGGCCGGGTTGGGCAGGACGCGCAGACTCTTGGCCATCTCGGGCTTGTCATTCTATCTCAGGAGGAGCCCTTCTGGGGCCCCACTCCATCTCCCGGGCAGCCTCCGATAACCCCCTTTATCTGCGACTGAAACCCGCCCCAGGCGCGGATAAAAACACCCTTATTGGTCTCTGGGAAGCCGGCCCTGGATCCGATGAGAACCGCGTATGGAGGGCTGGGGGGACCGGGGCCGATTCGGGATCGGGACCCCTTTGGGCGATCCGTCTACTTGATCACCCAGTCCAGGAACTTGTTGATCAGGACCGCGAGACCGGCGACCGTTATGGCCATTCGCCACATCTTGACCTCAAGCGCCGAAATATCCTGCTTGGTGGCGAGGTGCTCACTGATCGGGATCGACTCAGCAGCGGCGCGGGCCTTTTCCTCCGGTGCGCCAGCCGCCAGTAGCGCATCGTAAACCTCACTCACCATAACGCCCATGAGTTTCTCTCCGAGTCACTCCAGTCTATCCCTTGCCGGAGTCTTGGACCAGGAGGAAATTCACCCAATCCTCCGCACAAAAAACGGGACGCGGCCGTTGGAAGAAATCCCCCGCTCCGCCGCGAGGCGCCGGCGGAGCCACGACGACACCCAGAGGCCTATCCCCTAACCCTTGGTCCCCCTGCCCCAGGCCAGCACAGGCGCTCTGAGGGGGCCTCTTTTTTCGGGATCGGCCGAAATCGGCCCTGGAAGAGCCCGCCGGCACGAATCCCGTCACTGGATCGCCAGGCCCAGAAGCGCTACGGCCTTCCTGCGGTTCGACTCGGTGGGGGGTGAATTATTATCGGTAAAGTCCGCTCCCGGTCGCGACGCGGGCCAATGGCCTATCCCTCACCCTTCGTCATCTTGGCCGAGAACGGGATCACCACAGCCAAGGTGCGTTCCTGCTCTTTCATGGAAGGGGCCGGGGGGATCCATTGGATATCCGGCCCCCCGGCCGGCTCTTTCCGGGTCCGGATTCCTTCTCTTGTCGGTTTCCACATCCGGCCCGGCGCTATGTCTTGTAATTAACATCTTGCTCTTAACTTCTTGAAGAATGAAGTTGTGCGGTTTGTCCGGTCTTTTCGGTATGAAGTTGTGCGGTTTGTCCGGTATGAAGTTGTGCGGTTTGTCCGTGGAAAAGTCGACGGTCCTGTGGATTCCGGATGTGATCTATCGATCGGGGGGTGGGAGCGGAAGCGTTGATGGGGCGAGGATCAATGTGCCCCTGGCGAGATCGTAGTTGAGACCCGACCATGCCTTCTTGATCTTTTTTATCTCCCGTAATGACTTCCTGCGAAAGTCCGCGACCGCATGCTTGTCGGCGGCTCTGGAGGGATGCGCCCCAAACTGGCGGTAGAGTTCCCGCCAGCGCAGCTTCACTGGTTCCTTCAAGGTGAATGTTCGGTAACTGAGCCACATGTAGAGATCGAGCCCGAGTGAGGACCGCTTCAGGGCCCTCAGGATGTTCATATCCAACGGGAGTGGGCGACGGATGATCTCGTTGAAGAAGTCTTCCCCTAGGCGGATCTTGCTGTCCCAGAGCACGGGATCATTCGGACGCTTGGGATCCCACCAGAACTCGATCCGATCCGCCACCAGCGATCCCATGGTTCGCTTGCCATGCTCGTCTTCGTAGGAAAGTGACAATGTCGCATGAAAGAGTCGGTCCATCTGCGTCCGCAACCGCCTCCGGATCGCCCCGCCGTCGTCGAAGATGCCGACGGCGCGCATGAACTCGGAGAGACTCTGCCCCAGGAGTAACTCCCTCCGCTGAGTTCGAACAGCCTCCGTCGAGACCCAGGCCAGCAGCAGCCGGGGAAGGTTCCCAAAGGGAAGCCGGTTGAGTCCCCCCGCGCTCATTACCAGCGTATAGGGCCCATTGCGCCGGACGTACTCCTTCCGCCGCCCTGGGTTGGTGCGGGGGAGGGAGCACAATGCCAGCATCCTTGCCATGAAACCGAGGTCCGGTTCCGCTTCGCGGGCCGTGATCAGGTGATCAACCTGACGGGCGCGTGTCCAATGGTGGAACGATTGCGGAGTAGGCACCGGCCAGTCGTTCCACTCGAAGGCCGCCTCCATCTTTCGGTACTCAGATTTCCGCCTGTCGGAAGGGTTCATGGCGTCAGTTTCCCATGAGGGGAAGACGTTGGAATCTAGGCGAACTCACTATCATGATGTATTTCTATCTTGCTATCATGGTATAAAGCTAGCTCTGGGTCGAAGATTCGATCTGGCGCTTGAGGATTCTATCCTGGCTACCGTCGGCGTCCCTGGAGCAACCTTTCGAGGGCTTCGACCCCGAGTGCCTGAAGGCTCGTATCCTCATCGAGGGCAAGCAGTCGTAGCTCCCGATGAAGCGAGGCTGGGAGGCGTAGCAGCACCCCTTTTGTCATCCCTGGGTCCATTCCCACCCTTGTCTGCGGGCGCGAACGCTTGTTCGCTCGAGCTGCACCATGAACCGCTTCAGCCAAGTTTGATTTACGTTTCGCCAAGGCTCACTACTCCCTGAATCCACTCGAACAGTTTGTTGACCTCGGCGGCAGCCTTTCCGGCCGGGGCCGTCTCTATGGCACACGATCCCGCCGTGAAGGCGTGAACGTGCTCGATTCTCTGATGGACAACGACTGGGCAGGCCGTCGCACCATAACCGGAGATGGTGGCAAGGGCTTGGCCCGTGAGCGGATTCGCTACGGGTGCCGCGTTTAGCACCACAGCAGCCGGTTTGCCGGCGATCCGAACCAAGTCGATGCTCGCGGCAATTGCTGCCAAATCCGCTGTAGCTGGCCGACACGGAATGAGCACGAAGTCACTCGCTCGGGCAGCCGCCAAGGCGGCGTCTGCCGCGTGAGGCGCGGTATCCAGGACTGCCAGGCCGGCCCCCGCGCCGCTCGCGGCGCTCAGAACAGAGGAGAGCCTCGCGGCGGGAGCGCAGGTCACGACGGGATTCTCTGCGTCACGGAGGTCACTCCACCGACCCGCCGAAACCTGTGGGTCCAAGTCGACCAACACGCTATCGAATCCGGCCTTGCTGGCCGCAACCGCGACCGCAATGGCAAGCGTCGTCTTCCCCGCGCCGCCTTTCTGGGAAATGAGCGCGATGGTTCTCATCATGCTATGATACTAGCAAACAAGCATCCTATCGTTATAGATCGCTATCGCTAATTTCGAACCTCCCGGCGGCCCATCTCGACTTCACCGCAGAGAGCCGATCGGAGGGGACCCTGTTTGTTCAGTTCGGTGGCCACTCGTCTCACGCTCCTGCGCAAGTCCAAGCTGGCGAGAAGTGTGGTGGATGTGTTGGTTTGACTCTTAGTGGATACGGGCAGGGTGTGGGGACCGCCGAGAGGGAGTTAAACCCATCGCCGGTCCCCGTTCCAACCTGGAACTCCCCAACCATGGAGTTGATCGCAGGGTATCCGAGAAGGGGATCGGGAAGCAAACGCCCCCCCCGATTTATTCAAAAATTTTGCAACCAGAGGCAAATTGAGGCATCGTTGAGTTCTTAGGGTGTCCTGTTCAGCCTAAGGTGGGCAACCACCCAATATGGAGAGAGGCGTGGCCCCCTTCCAAAGTGTGTTCTGTCGCTAGGGTGTTTCTAGTTTTAACCAACCAACCAAGGAGTTTCACTATGAAATCGATTTTCAAAATTCTGATTCTGGGCTCTGTCCTGGTCCTCGCGGCCCCTGCGGTCGTGGATCAGGCCCTCGCCGCCGACAAGGGCTCTCAGTTGATCTTCCAGAGCAACATAGCCCATCACAACTTCATCTCCGTTGCGAACACCAGTTCCAACGCGGTTACGGTGCTGGTTCAGTACTACAATAACGATTTGGAGATGGCAGTCTGGTATCTGAGGGTGATTCTGGGCGAAACAACCGTTCTGGTCAATCCCTTCAACCACATGATTCCGGGCTCGGATCCGGCAACCAACATCGGTGACGCCATCATGGCGAGCGGAAAAATGGGCAACGGTCATTTCGTGATCGCCGTCACCCCGGTGGGCGCGAACGCTGAAGGTCTTCCAGCAGGTGCCAGTCAAATAACGGTGCCGGACGCAGCCGGAACTGCAGCAGTCAATGAGGCCATTACGGTGAATGTCCTTTTCCCCACCTTCCTTGCTGAGGACTTGCACGGAACGGACAACATCGACAACGGAGGCGTTCTTACGTCTGGTGGTGTGCCGGCTACCGCGCCAGGTGAGGACGAGACTCTCGTCAACAACAACCTCATGTACACTAAGTTTACGGCTCCAGATGACGACGCTGACGCGGATGACAACACCTCCAAGAACGTCGGCGACTTGAATGTCGACAACGCCTTGCCCGTCGCATTCAACCACCTGACCGGTCATTTCACCGAGGCCCTGGTGGGCACCGACGCGGGCGGAAGCGACCAGACCGCATCCTGGGGTGGCACACCGGTAGTCCGGCCGGCCGTGCGGAATCGGGTCAACGCTGCCTGGGGAGACCGACCTGACTACGCGTCTCTGAACGGTATGGACGTCACTGACGCCACCACCGTAGGCGGCCAACTGGCCGAAAAGGACGCCGGTGGCATGGAAGTTGATGTACACGACCCGGACGGAGACGGAACCGGGCATGCCGTTACCGGCTTCTTGAACGCTGGCGACAATCTCGCGCCCGATACTACGCCAGATACTACTACTACTCCTAACACGGTCGGGAAAATCATTGATGGTGAGCGCAACATCAGGGGCCTCAACGGCGGAGCACTGGTGCTGCCGGCTCTTCACGGTGGAGGAGCTGAGACCAAGCAGATCATGCTGTTGCTGTCCGTAGCGGATGAGTTTGGCGGCGCAGGCAAGTACAAGTTGATGTCCGCCATGACGGGTTACATGGTCACCCCCATGGACCAGATGGGCAACCCGTTGGATATGAAGGCCGGCGCAGACGACCCGGTATTCGGCAGTGGCGCGGAAGCTGAAGCTGCGGATACTGCAAGCGCCGCCATCATCGTCAACGGCATCAGCGTCATGACCAATGCCGATCTTGGCAAGTGTACGGGCACGGCGATCGACGGGCCTTGGACTGTCAGCCATCTGACAAGCCTCATTCCCGAGGCAAGCTCAGGCGGTAAGGACTTTGCGGGTCTGGATGCCATGGTCGATCCGATGACGAACGCCTCGCCCGGATGGGTGAAGATCGGGCGCATGCCCTTGACGTGCAAGAAGAATTATGGAGACGGCGATAGCGCGAACCTTTCTGCGGTCGAGAACCCTGATGGTGTTCCCGTTGCAGATGATCGGACCTACACGGCCGGCACGTTGATCGTGCAGGAAGAATCCGATACCAGCCGTGCATTTGTCACCACGGGACGAGCCTTGTTGAAGTTCATCACCTCGGACTCGACGTTTGCGGCGTCGTGGACTCTGAAGTCTCCTGCGTCTCCGATGGTAGACGGGACTACTGAAGACGGCAACATCAACAACTAGGCCAGGTTTTCTCATCCAAGGACCATCCCTCCATCAACGAGGGAAGGTCGACGGATCGAGACGAACCAAGGGGGGAGCCCATACGGGTTTCCCCCTTTGCTTTTTTTGGCCTGACAACGATATCCAGGTTCCCGGAGGCGGGTTTTCAAACCATCCTACCTGCCTGCTGGTGGCCTGGAGATGCTCGCCAGGGAGCCATCCCGAGCCGTTCGTCAACCGACAGTGACGACCGCGCGAGTTCCCCGGGCATCCCTGTGGCATCCCTGAAGGGGTCGCTTTGCGGCGGCCCCGCCGCGGGTTTCCACGTGACTCTTCCTGAACTCTTCCTCACCTTTCCCGATGAGCACAGTTCTGCCCTGTGGTTGGCCGCGATCCGGTGGGGTGCCCAGATCTGGTGTCCGGCTTGCGGATCGAAACGGACCTTCCTCTCGGGCGTCCGTCATCCCCGCCATGTGTCCCAGCGTTACCGGTGCCGGGACTGCAAGGGCCATTTCAGCGTCCGCAAGGGAACAACCATCCAAAAGACCAAGGTCAGCTTGCGTGATTGGGTTCTGGCGGTCCACCTGGTGTCTACAGACACGGATCTGAAGACCTCCAAGCTGACCCTTCATGATGCTTTGGGGATCAGTTGTCCAACCGCCGCCAGGATGGCCAAAAAGCTCGCAGTGTTCCCGAAAAGGCGTCGGCAGGGGAAAGCGAAGCGCAAGTGGGGATCGGTGCTGGTTGACCTCGAAATCCGCAATCTGAAGATGCAAGCTTCAGCGTACGAGATCGCTAGAGAGCTCCTGCGGCAGTTGACCCCACCAGACCCAAGCTGCCGGATCATTTCCAACCCGAGAATTTGATGAGGGTCAAGTAAGTGGTCTGAAGCCCTCGCCCGCGTGGGGCATTTGAGAGATTACCCATTTCCGCTCCACCATCGGCCCCTGCTTGCGTCGACGGCTAGGAACCTGTACCCAACCATTTCTGGGAAGGGTTCATCCCATCAGTCTCCCATGGAGGTCAAACCACAAAAACGGTGGGCTCCCGCCGCCTGATAGTTCCCGTCTCCGGGTCTCTCCCGCTCTCTCTCCCTTTGTGGTGAAGTGGACCCAGGCCGAAATTCGTCCCGATCCGTGAAAAAAGATCGTCGTAGACGACCTCTGTTGGCCTGAAAACGGATGGGCAAGGGTAGGGCATAGGTTCATGGCCGCCGTCCAGAGCCTCGCCGCCAGGCGGCGGGGAATGGGGAAGTCTTTCAGCGGCTGCGTCCATCATCGCGATCCCAACTGCGTCCCGGCAGGATTGCACCGTGGTCGAAGTGTCCAACCACCAGGACCGTCTCCGATTAGCGGGGAATAGAGTGGCAAGGACGATCCAGGTAAAAGACAGTGGGCTTGTTTCCTGGACAGGCCAACACAGGCCCTCTGACGGGCTCGAATTTTCCGGGATCTCGGGGGAATTCCGCCTATTGGCTATCAGGCAGCGTCTGGGCGTGTGATTGCGGCGCGCAGGCCTTCCAGGAGCCCTTCCAGCTTCGCCTGGCCGTGTTCAAGACGAGCCACACGCTCATCCAGGCGCTCCATGTCCCCGCGTGTATCGTTGCGTAGCTGCCTCAAGTCCTCGCGGAGTCGAGTCTCCATTCGATCCATTCGCCGATGCGTGGACCGGTGCAGATAGAGCATGAGGCCGACGATGACGGCTGGCGGAATCCACTGGGCGAGTTCAGACGGCATCAATTCTTCCTGAAGGCAATCATAGCAGCCTGAATGTGTGGCGACGTCCTGGCCAACATACAAAGACCTATACACCTAACCCTTCGCAGACACCGTTCGATCCAAAACAGGTCCTCTGACGGGATTTTCTTCAACGCTCCGGTTCATCGTCGCGGTCCCGATCCCGTTCCGGTGTCCTGGGCCTCTCCCGCACCTGCTCGCGGAAGCTCCGCTCGAAGCGGGCCTTCTGCTCTGCGCGGTCCTTGAG
>JAPVWS010000166.1 GCA_027493295.1 Candidatus Versatilivorator vitaminiformans
CGGTCCAGGCCTCCACGCCGCTGTAGGGGGTCTTTTGGCCGAATACCGTAGCTTCCAGTCCGGAATCCAGGTAGAAGAGGCCGTTGATGATCAGCCCGGCGTCGTCTTTCTCCGGAGCCAGCGCTTCCAGGGGGGTGCCCCAGGCAATCAACTCCTGAACTTCCGCTTTGGCAAAAAGCCTGAGGACCGAGAGATGCTGGCAGCCTCCGCCCGAGATCTCGCCGCCGAATCCGTGGATCGAAGCCCCCTGCAGAGTGCCCCATCTGCCTCCGTTCAACTGGCGGCCGGCCTCCTGGACGTTCCACTTGGCCCGCTGCAGGTTGCCGCCGGCAAAAACCACGCCCCGCTGCTTGCAGGCGTCCACCATGGCGTCGGCGTCCGACAGCCGGGCCGCGATGGGTTTGTCGGTGGAAACCCCCTTGACTCCAGCCTCGGCGCAGGCGATGACCGCGTCCTTCATGAACTTGGTGGGGGTGATGACGGCGGCCAGGTCAGGGACCACCTCCTTCAGCATGGCGGGCGCATCCTTGTAGAGCGCCTTGACTCCGAAACGCTCGCCGACCACCTTTCGCCGTTCCGGGTTCCACTCGGCGATGGCAACCAGCTCGGTGTCCGGCATGGCGCGGTAGACTTCCGCGTAGTACTGGCCCATCCGCCCGCAACCGATGATGGCCACCCGGTGTTTTTCCTTGCGGCCGGCGGCCTGGCCGGGGCCGGTCAGCCCCTGGGAGGCCGTGCATCGCAGCCCCGTGGCCGCCAGCGTCAGCGCGGCCGATTGCAGAAAGAAGTGTCTTCTATCCATGGCTTGTCTCCCCTAGGGTTGTTGCCGGCAGGTCGGTACTTGAGATGATCTTAGCAGATTGGTCAGGGACCCGCCATCCCGGGCGGACGGTCGTGAGGCAAGGATCCCATCTCTCCCGGGACCGGAGTCACCGGATCACAAACAGATCGGTGGTGTCCATCAGGCGGGTCAGGATCGCGGGTGCGGTTTCAGTCACCACGAAGAGGTCTTCGAGATGGTAGAGAAAGCCCTGCGAATCCAGGACGGCCGGCTCCAGGTTAAGCACCATGCCGGATTGAATCTCGGCTGTTTCCCGGCCGTGCAGCACCGGGAACTCGTGCATGCCGATGCCCAGTCCGTGGCCGGCTGCCTGGCTGGTCATGGAGAGTCCCCGCTGCTCCAGCTCCCGTCTGCAGGTGAAATAGAGATCGCAGGCCCTGACGCCGGGGCGGGCTGTCTCAATGGTCTGCCGCTGTGCTTCCCTGAGTCGACGATACACGGATTCCTGCTCGGGTGTGACGGCGGCAATGGCGGCGGTGCGGGCCACGTCCGACTGGTAGCCCTGAAAGGTCCCACCGACGTCCACCCGCAGGATCTCCCCTGGAGTCAATGGCTTGGAACTGGGGAAGGGGTGGTTGACGGAGGTATTGGCGCCCACGGCCAGCGTGATCCATTGCCAGGTGGATCCGGCGTGAAGGACCCGTGCCAGCAGGCCATCGGCCACCACTTTCTCGGTCTGGCCCGGTCTGGCAGACTGGAATGAGGCCTGGATGGCTCCCTCGGTCAGGCAGGCCGCACGGGTCAGGATCTCCAACTCGGCCGGAGTCTTGACGGCCCTCACCCTGTCGAAGAGCCGATCGGCGCCGCGCAGCCTGGCCTGGGGCAGCTCCCGGCCAAGCCGGTCGACGTCGGCGGCCGTCAGGAAATGCCTTTCGATGCCGATGTCGGCCTTGGCCAGTCCCATTTCCTTCAAGGTCTCGGCCAGGGCCGCCATGGGGTGCGCCTGAAATTCCAGGTAGGTGCGAATGTCGGCTATCCAGGAATCCTGGCGCATTTGCCGCTCCTCGCAGTAGCAGACCAGGGCCGTCGGGAAACTCTCTCTGCACGCTATCGTCATACAGAGGCGGCTCGGAATGATCTGTTGAGAGAGAAGGAGGCAGTTGGACAGGTAGAAGAAGTTTTCGGGGGATGCGGCCACCACGGCCTCCAGGCCTTCCGCATCCATCGCCTGCTGCAGGCCGGACCAGTTGATTCGTGAGACGGGTCGAGGTCGCTTGGACTCGAGGTCCACGTCGCCCATGGGAACCTCCGGGTTGTCGCTGGTTGGAATCTACGCCGGTTCGTCCGAGCCGTCCTTGCGGCGCAGCCGGCGGGTCTCGGCTTCGTCCACCTTCCAGGCGGCCGTGTCGACCGCAACCCGATAGACGCTCCGGGCCCTTTCGGCACTGACCTTGCCTTCCCGAACGTCCCGCAGCACGGCCCGGGGTGAACGGCGATGAGGGGGACCGTATCCGCCGCCGCCGCAGGTGCGGTAGCTGATTATCTGGCCCGGTTTGAGCTGCAGAGTTTGCTTGGACCCCACTTCGACCTCCTGGTCTCCGGATTTCAGCAGGTAGCTGGCTCTGCGGCCCGGGAGTCCGCCGAACAGGCCGTGCGGGCCCCAGCGTTCCCGATCCGCCAGAATGGTGAACGAGACCTCGTGGTCGGTGAACAGGTAGTCCCGGCGCAGGCCCAGTCCTCCTCGGCAGGTTCCCGCGCCTTCGGAATCGTTGACCAGTTCGTAGCGCAGAATTCGTACCGGGTAGTTGGACTCGGTCTCCTCGATGGGCGCGTTTTCGGTGTTCTGACCATGAGTCTGAACGGCATCGGGGCCATCCCTGGAAGCCCGGGCTCCGTAGCCGCCGCCCAGGGTCTCCAGGAAACAGTAGTACTCGCCGCTGGCGGGATGGACGGCGCCGAACCCGGCATGGCACTGCATGGCCTTGGTGCCCGCCGGCATTTTTCCGGGAAGGGCGGGAGCCAGTGCCTTGAACATCACGTCCGCCAAGCGGGTCTGGACTTCCCATCCCCCGACCACCGGGGCCGGCGGCCTGCAATGGACCACGCTGCCGGCCGGAGCCACGATCCGCATCAGGCGATAGAAGCCATCGTTGACCGGCAGGTCCGGATCCATCAGCGATTTCAGCACGTAGGCACAGGCCGAATAGGTTTGGGCGTAGGTGGAATTGACCGGCGCCCGCCGCTGGGGGTCGGAGCCGCTCATATCGAATCGAACGCCCCGGGTGCCCTCAAACCGGATTTTGGCGACCAGGCGTACCGGACGGTCGGTGAAGCCGTCGCTGTCCACCACGCCCTCGGCGCTGAATTCCCCCTGGGGAAGCTTGGAGACTTCGGCTCGAACACGCCGCTCGGTGTATTCAAGAAGTTCCTCGGTATAGTTGTCGAGGGTCTCCAATCCCAGCCGGTCGATCAGGGCCGTCAACCGACGGGTCCCGGTGTGGTTGGCGGCCACCTGGGCCCGAAAATCGCCGCCGGTCTCGTGCTTGGAGCGGATCTGAGCCAGAACCAGCCGAACGACGTCGTCCACCAATTCCCCCTTCTCCACCACTTTGACCGGAGGGATGATGACGCCCTCCTGAAACACCTCCTGGAAGGCCCCGACACTGGCCGGTGCTCCGCCCCCGACATCCACGTGGTGGGCCAGGTTGGCGACATAGCCGAAGAGACGGTCCCGGTGGAATAGGGGCGAAATGAAGGTAATGTCGTTGAGATGGACTCCCCCCTGGTAGGGGTGGTTGGCGATGAGCGTGTCCCCGGGACCGAGCCGTTCGGGGCCGTAGGCGCGCACCACGCTGGGCACGCTGTGGACCAGTGAGCCCAGGTGGTTCGGTTGATTGAAGGCCTGGGCCACCGCCCGCAGGCGGCGATCGAAAAGGGCGCAGGAGAAGTCGTTTCGGGTCTTGATGTTGGTGGAATAGGCGCTGCGCCGCAGCGAGACCGACATCTCCTCGGTCGCCTCCAACAGGGCGTTCCGGATGACTTCGAATCGAATCGGATCCAGCCGGAAAGAAGATGCCATGATTCGGGATTGAGGTCGTGGCAGGGCGGACACGGGTGTCGGGTCCGAATTCCCTCAGCGAACGGCGATCGGATTGCCCGGGGAGCCAGTGGCGCCCCGCAGGCGCAAGGGAGCGAAAATGAAGGCGAACTCATAGGCCCGGTCGCCGGCCAGCGCCGCCAGGTCCAGATTCTCCAGGTTGTAGATGCCGTGCCTGGCCAGCAGCCACTGGTGGATTTCAAAGGGCCGGTCGGGGTCTTCCACGGGGACCACCTCGATGCCCCAGGTGTCGGCGCCCACCAGGACGATGTCACGCTGGATGAGCCACTTGGCTGCCTCCCGGCCGATTCCGGGCTCACCCGACCCGTAGACCTCGTTGTCCTTCATCCACAGTTGTCCGTGGCCGGTGTGGATGAAGACCGCGTCACCCTGCCGGATTTCCAATTCCTGGGAGCGCAGCGTTCTCTCCAGATCCTCGACCGTGATGGCGTAGCCGGGTTCCAGGCGCTGCACCGACTTGTAGCCGGCAACGTCCAGCAGAACCCCCCGGGTAAAGAACACACCGATGTTCTCGACGCCCAGCTTCTTGAGCCCGTAGGCGTCACCGAACTCCGATCGCCGGAAACCGTTGTAGAAATAGTCCTCCCCATCCCAGCGCACACCGACATGTCCCAGTCCGTCGAGCTGGGTTCCCACCTGGCCGATCTCCCCGGAAAACATTTCATCGTGGGAGACGATCCGGTTGTTACCGGTGGGCCCCCCGGAGGGTGAGCCCGGAATGGTGAGGCTGAAGTGCCGCTTGCCCGGCAGCGGCATTCCGTGTTCGTAGATTCGGCCGAGCTGGTAGACCTGGCCCTTCCGGATGAGGCGCGCCGCCTCCAGAGCCCGCTCCGGAGTCATCAGGTTGGCGGCGCCGCGCTGGTCCTCCGCTCCCCAGCGGGAGGGCCACCATTTGTCCCCGATCGGAGTTTGGGCCTGGGTGAAGATGCAGGCGCCGGCAAGCGCCGCCGCCGACAAAAGGATTACACCAAGCTTTCGATTCAGCCTCATGACCTGCTCCTTTCCTGACCGATGACAGGCCGCATGATATCACCATTGCCGGCCCGTGCTTTCCACCGCCACGGAAAACCGGGAGCGCTCGTCTGATCCAAAGAAGTCCAGTCTCCGCCCAGCTGTGCGGATCATACGGTAGCGAAACAAGAACAGTTCATGGCGTGTCGGGAACAAGATGATTGAACATGGATACACAGGATGCACAGGATTAACAGGACGAGAGCTACCAGCACGAGAAGCCAGCTCAGGCGATGATCCGGTGCGGTATTGCGGATTCCCGGCATTGGAAGCTAGCCGTTTCCTGAAGAGAATCCTGTGTATCCTGTGCATCCATGTGAATAAACCATCGACTCATGCTTGTCTTGGAACTGGTTTGCAGCCAACGGAGGTCATGGGATTAAGCCACCCAAGAGCGCGGGCCGGGTTGCCTGGCCACAGCCGTGTCGATCCGGCAGAGCCGTCCCGCTTCGTGTCACTTCGTGGATCACTCTTTTTTCGTTTGTTTCAAGTAAGGACATCCCGACCGTGTCTCGAGGCGGATGGGTTGGGCCGATGGGGCACCGGCGGTCGCCTTTTGAAATGCCGCGGTTCCAAAGCGCGGGTGAAAGCGATAGAGTTGGAGGGTGGCCGAACTGTCGGAGCTGCGGCGGAGTCGGTCCTCAAAGCCAACCGGCGTCGATTGGCCAGTCGGGCAATGGCTGGCCTTCATAATCGGGCATAGTCTTGTACTTTTACTCAGGAGCGCACCCATGATCAAAGGTCTTCACCACACCAACATCGTAGTTTCCGACATGACCAGGACCAAGCGGTTCTATACGGAAACTCTCGGACTTGAAATTTCCCTCGAGGTATCGATCGACGACAGCGAATTCAGCCGCGGGGCGGGTTTGGCCGACACCAGGGTGGCCGCAACCTTCTTCTCGGTTCCGGGGGGCAACACGCTGATCGAGACCTTTCAGTACCTCAATCCATCGAGTCGGCCCATGCCGTCCGATTCCAAGGCCAACGACATGGGATTCGGCCATATCTGTTTTGAAGTTGACGACATCCGGCAGGCCTATCAATCCCTCCGGGACAAGGGGGTGGAATTCGCCTCCACCCCGGTAACCATGGCCAACGGAGTTCGCTGGTGTTACTTCTACGGGCCGGACAGGGAGAGGCTGGAGCTGCTGCAGTTGGCCCCGGAATCGGATTGACAGGGCGTATCCGCTTGCGCTTGGCTCTTGTCCAAGGCTTCAAATGGGCGTCCCAATTGCGTTTCTTTGGTCCAGCGGATAGCACCTGGGAATATTCCATTGGAAAATCCTGTCCCTCCGGCAGTGTTGTGGGTCAGGTGAGAGCGGCTTGGCCGCGGTTGACGCAGGTCATCCAAGGAGACCTTCCTACAGGTCTTCCATATAGAGCAGCGTAGCTGCGCCTTAGGGTAGCCCCGGGTGGGAGCCCGGGGTCGTGCGAATCCGGCGCTGCTGCAGCCGCGAAGGCGGCGAATTGGGTGCACCCCTCCAAATAGCAGTTCCGATCCAAAAGACTCCCCGGACCGCCCTTTCCCTCAGTAGTCGAACAAATAGTTGAACTTGACGAACAGGGCCCGGGTCAGCGTCCTTCGGGGGAGCCGATGGGAGTCGAGCAGGGGTGTGGTGGAATTGCTGGTGTTGTAGACCACGAACAGACCGGTGCTGGCCGACGAGAGGAGCCCCAGGCGGATGTTGTGGCCCAGCGTCCGGGTCACGCTGTTGTATTGGCTGAAGGTCTGCAGGAAGCTCTTGGGGGTGAAAGACCAGTTGAAGCGCAGCCCCACCAGGTCGACGTTGAAGTCTCCCGCCGGAAGCATGACCATGTTGCGAAGGTAGGAAGCCGTCCAGGATAGTCGGTGGCTGTGGCGGTAGCCCCCCCTCAGGTCGAGGCTGCGGATTTTGCCGTTGTAGAAGCCGCCGGTCGCGGCGGTGCCGCTAAGGAAGAGCGGAGCGCTGGGATCGGTGCGGTAGTTGGCGATGATCTCGTCGAAGCCATACCGCCCGACCGGAATGGTGACCCCCGGCACTACCTCCAGCGGTTCGTCCAGGCGCTCGAAGTTTCGGTTCCAGGCGACACCCAGGCGGGCGCCGTTCTGCCACTTGGAATCCATGTGGTAGTGCTGAAAGTCGGATTCGAGGTCGCTGTTTTCCAGCGAGTACCAGGCCCTTCTGGAGGCGTGAGGTTCCCAACTGCGTATCGGACCGCTGGTCGGATAGTGGTGGAATCGGTAGAAGTAGTTGGTCTTGCGGTATCCCGCCCTGGGAACAAAACCGACCTCGGGATTGAAATGGTCACCCACCTCGAGGTAGCCAAGCCGGAATTCGTGGATGGAATCGTCGTATTCCAGGAGGGAGGAATAGGCGTGGTTTCCGCCCTCGAGCCCCGGGGTTTGTGTGAAGGCCGCGTAGTTGTACCAGTTGGCGAATCTTCCCAGGCCGAGATTGGCGTCGGTGCCGAAGGTTCGATTGTAGGGGCGGTCGCCGTCGAAGGTGGAGGTCGAACTTCGGTTGACCCCGATGACCCCGATGGAGGAGCGGTTGGGGAGCTCCCGGCTGAAGCGTGCCACCGAGTAGTTGTTGGCAGGCACCACGCCGTCCACGCTGCGGGTCTGCATGTTGAGAAGGCCCATCTGGTAGGGGCCGGCCTTGCCGCTCAAGCGCGCGCCTCCGTCGATCGGGACCAGGTGCTGATACTGGTCGATGCCGATACGCCGGGAAAAGAAGATCTCCACCTCCTGCGGTGTGCCGAATTCGAAAAAGCCCGAGTTTTCCAGAAAGAAGGGACGTTTTTCCGGGAAGAAGAGATCGAAGCGGGTGAGGTTGACCTGCTCTTCGTCGACTTCAACCTGGGCGAAGTCGGTATTGACGGTGCCGTCCAGGGTGAGGCTGGGAGTAAGGCTGTACTTGAGGTCCAGTCCGACGTTTCGCTCGAATTTCGTTGGGTCCACCGGGCGGCTGTAGTCCTGGCTGAATCCTCCCAGCACGTAGGGTAGGAGCTTGAGACTGCGGTGGTTCCGGATTTCCAGTCCGTTCAGCGTGCCGGCCAGGTCGACATGGATGAAGCGGAAGGCCCGTGAAACCGGGGACCAGTGGGACAGTTCGTTGCGCCGCCGCAGATTGCGCTCGATGTTGAGTCCCCAGGATTGGTCCTGCCCCGGCTTGTAACGCAGGGTCCGGAAAGGAATGGCCATTTCGCTCTCCCAGCCGCGCGTCGTAATTTGCGACCTCACCTCCCAGACGCCGTCCCAGTTCAAGCTGAGTGCGCTGGAGCCTCCCCTTTGGGCTCCTCCGCCGCCACCGGCGCGCGAGGGGCCGCCCCCGCCTCCGCGCGTCTGGCCTGCCTTGGAGACCTGGGCATCATGCTCGATGCCGGTGGGGTTGGTGCCGAATACGAAAGCGTTTTGCCTGTCGTGGAAGGTGTCCAGCATCACGATGAGGTAGTCCGAGTCGTTCTTCAGTCCGTCTCTCCGGTTCTGGTTGATCACGATCTCTTCGGGCCGGGAATCGAAACAGATGATGCCCACGTAGAGATTCTCGTCATCGAAGGCGATTCGCACCTCGGTTTTCTCGCTGGATAGCTTGCCTTCCTCGGGATTTCTTTGGATGAATCCGGTGGCCGGCTCGATCGGTTTCCACATGGCTTCGTCGACCCGGCCGTCCAGTTGAGGAGGCTCCGCAACCCGCCGGGCCTGGAGGGTTCTTTGGGAACCGTTGCCCTCCGGGTCTGATTGAGCTCCGGCCTGCGGCGGACCGGTGACGGTAAGTGCCGCCAGCAGGATGACAAGGGAATGCGGAAAACGCGGCATGGAAAAAGGGAGAGACTGTAAAGAAGAACGGCTTGGCTGTTGCTACGGGCTCTTTGGGTTGGCGCCGATCGGGTGCGATTGGGGAAGTTGCCGGGAAATGTCCCGGACTTCCGACCCCGCGCAATCGTGGGGATGACCGAAGCCTCCCTGGCTCACCGCCAGACCGGTGGCCGGATCGGTCTTCATGTCGAAGATGATGTTGTCGTCCCCGGTGGGGCTGATGCCGACCGGAACGTGATCCAGAGCCAGGGCGTCCCGCACCTTCCAGGCGACCACGTGATCGGTGCAGGAGGTGTCGCCGCTGACACCCAGGCCGCCCAGCAGATCGCCTTGACTGTCATAGAGGCCCAGACCCCCGCCGGTGACGTCGATCCCCCCAACCCTTCGTCCCACCATCGGGTCCCTGGGCTCACCATGGTTTTTGGGGTTGCCGCGATAGGCCACCCGGGGATCGACAGGAAGGCTGAACTGCAGCCCGAAGAGACTGCCTCCCGGCTGCACGGCGGCATAGAGGTTGGCCGTCGACAGCGACAGGCCCGGCAAGGCTCCTCCGGCTCCCTTGGGAAGGCTGAAGGCATTGGCGGTAGTGGCTTTCTGGGCCGAGATCACCCGGCTTCCCGGCCACTGGCTGCCCCGGTCTTCACCGGAAAACGTGACCATGCAGACCACGCCGTCCCGGTTGACGATGGTGGCCCAGAGGTCGTTGCCCAGTCCCCCGTTCCCCAATGGATCCTTGACGACCTGCTTGAGAATCTCGGTCAACCTCTCGTGGTCGGGCAGTTCCTTGCACACCCGGTTGGCGTCGAATTCCTCTTGAGCCGAGAGGGGATGTGCCGCTGCGAACAGAACGATCAGTGTTACCGAGACAAGAATCCTCAGAGGATGCCGTCGGATTGAAGCCATCCGCCACCTCCGCCCGCGTTGGACGGCGACTATCGTCATGGGGAGCACTCTACCACGGGACCAAGGGTGCCGCCTAGTGTCGTCGGGGTTGATGCGGGCCGGTTTGGAGTCAATCGATGCAAGTCGGCGATGGACAGGCCTACCGGACTGAAAATGTAAGGAAACCAACCTCATTTCCAGATTGCATAGCCTCGATAGAACCGGAAATTGACAATGCAGAGGGGCAAACGGTATGGTTTTCTCGATAATATAGATCACTGGATACAGTTCGGCACGGGGCCGTGTGGCTGCGAATATCATGAACGTGTTTTCGCCATGGAACAGGATCGCCGCAGCGGTGACGGCGGTGCTGCTGGCAGCTACGTTTCCGGCAGGTCGGCTGCAGGCGCAGGAAGCGGCGCCTCCCACCGAACCTGCAATTCTCTCCGTCCATCCCCTGGGCGCCCGGGCGGGCTCTGCGCTCGACATCGACGTCCAGGGATATCTGCTGGAAGGTGCGCGAGCGGTCTGGTTCGAGCAAGGTAGCATTCAGGGCCGGGTCCGGGACGTCCGAGCGGTCTCCGCGGAGGGGAACAGCGATTCCGAAGGTGCCGGTGAAGACGAGCCCGTGCTGCAAGGTGTCCGGGTCAAGCTGGAGATTCCCTCCGACGCCCTTGCCGGCGTCCATCGGTTCCGCCTGGTTTCCAAACTCGGGGTTTCCAATGCCCTGATGTTTCGGGTGAACTCCGATGCCGTCCTGGACGAGACCAGCCAACCGCACCAGACGCCCTCGATGGCCCAGCAGGTCCCTGTCCCGGCGGTCGTCAACGGCCGGGTGGCCGGCGACGGTGAGGAAGACTTCTATGCCTTTGAGGTGACGGAAGCTCAGGAACTGCGCTTTGAGGTCTTCTGCAAGACTCCGGGTAAACCGCCCGATGATGTAGGCCTGGATCCGGAACTGACCCTCTACGAGCCGACCGGCAGCTGGTTCGACCAGGAGCGCACCACCCGGCTGGCCTACAACGACGACCCCAGCTCCTATCATGTCAGCCGGCTTCCCCAATTGACCTACCGGTTTCCGAAGAAGGGGCGCTACCTGGTTGGCGTGGGGGCATTTCTGGGTGGCGGCAGTCCACACTTTTCCTATCAACTGAGAATCGCCGACTCCAGCGCCCCCACTTTCGCCGAACTGGATCGAAGCGGTTACGACCGGTTACCCGTCCCCTGGAAAGAGCGTGCATTTCGCCGCCCCATCGGCTCCGGCCGGCTGGATCTCGTCCGGTCGAGGTCCGCGGGGTCGGACGGAATCGGCGCCAATGGCCGGTTGACCAACGGCGCCGCATCCAGCCGCGGGGAACCTGTGCAGTCCGACGCCAATGGTCGCGGCGGCCAGGCGTCGGTCATCCTCGTGAAAGAGCAGGAGAACGGGGAAAGGAAAGGGAAGACCCTCTCCATTTCCGTTCCCGGCATCGCGGAAGGAACCATCGACCGTCCCGGTGATGTGGATCGCTACGCCTTCAAGGTCGAACGCGGCCAGCAGGTGGCTTTCGAAGTGGAGACTCCGCAGGTCGGTCCTCCGCAGTTCAACCCCCGTTTCGGCATTCTGGATGAAGAGGGAAGAGAACTGTTCAGCAACGTCTACAAGCGCTTGGGCAGGCAACTGACCTTCTACCTGAAGACGGTCGAGCCCAAGACCCTTTACACCTTTGAGCGTTCGGGAGAGTATTCGCTGGTGGTCAGCGACCTGACCCGCCGCTTCGGAAACGCCGGGTTTCGCTATCGCCTGCTGCTGCGGCCGCAGATTCCTCACGTGGGGGAGGTTCGGACAGACACCGATCGCTTGAACCTGGTCGTCGGACAGGCCAGCAAGATTGCCGTGACCACCGACCAGGAGGAGGGGTTCTCGGGCGACATCGCCCTGGTGCTGGAGGGACTTCCCGAGGGTGTGGAGTTCTTTCCGGGTACCGAGGTGAAGGCCTACCAGGGCCCGGTGCCGGAGGACGGATTGAGGCCACGGTTTGCACCCACGAGCGAGAGCGTTGTCATCGTTCTGCTGGCCGGCGCTGACGCTCCCGCCACGCCGCTGCCCGTGAAGCTGCGGCTGCTGGCTCGGCCGATTTCGGATGACGGTCTTGGCCCCGGTCTCTTGATCAAGGAGATCCCCACCATGGTGGTTCGTCCCTCGAGGGGCGCCAAGGAGAGTTGATGTTCGGAAGATACGCTCCCCAAAAAGGGCAGTGGGTTCGCCTGGGCCGGCACGGCGCCTTGGCGCTGGGGATCCTCCTGGCGGGGCAGGGAGGCGATTCCCTGCATGCCGGCGGGAGTGCGCGGCCCTTCAGCTTCCCACGGGACGTGGGAGGGATCCTTACCAAGCGTGGATGCAACAACCAGGAGTGTCACGGGAGTGTCAAGGGCCGCGGAGGGTTCAAACTTTCGGCCAACGCGCTCTATCCCCGGGACGACCATGAGTGGATCGTCCAGGGAGGCGTCTACCAGGTGCTGAGTCCGGAGCCGCTGGGGCCCCGTCAGCCCAGGATCGACCTGAAGCAGCCGGAAAACAGCCTCCTGCTGACCAAGCCCACCATGGAAAACCCCCACGGCGGAGGCGAGCGGCTGAGCCGCGACTCGGCGGACTACCGCACGCTGCTGGAATGGATCCGCTCGGGAGCCCCTTACGGCAGGGAGGAAGACGGACGAGCCAGGCAGATTCAGCTACTGGAAGTATCGCCCAGCCAGCCGGTGATGGGGGTGGACGAGGAACAGCAGCTCCTGGTGACGGCCACTCTGGCCGGTGGGTTTACCGAAGACGTGACCGATCAGGTGAATTTCGAGTCCAACCACCCCGAGGTGGCCGAGGTCAGCGACAGCGGTCTGGTTCGAGCCAGGCAGCCCGGTGAGGCCGCCGTCGTCATCCGGGCGGCGGGGCGGGCCGCAACCGTGGTCATTGGGGTGATTCGACAGCCCTTGTCCGGCTATCCCCAGGTGTCCCAAAGAAACTTCATCGACCGGCTGGTCTTTGCCAAGCTGAGGCGGTTGCACATCCTGCCGTCGGAGCCGTCGGGCGACCAGCAGTTCCTGAGGCGGCTCTGTCTGGATCTGACCGGCACTCTCCCCCCGCCGGACAGAGTGAGGGAATTTTTGGCCGGCAATCGTCCCGGCAAGCGCGACGAGCTGATCGAAACCCTGCTGAATTCTCCCGAGTTCCTGGACTATTGGACCTTCAGGTTCGCCGATCTCTTTCGGGTCGGGAAGTCGGTGCAGGGCTTTACCAAGTACAGCCGCCTCTACTGGGAATGGATTCGGGACGGGATTGCCCGCAACAAGCCCTACGACCAGATGGCCCGGGAGCGCATCGCGGCTCAGGGTTACGGCGGCCCGGCCCTTCACTACTACCTCATCGGCGGGGACCTCCCCTCTCCCCAGGACATGATGGGCGAGCAGGTTCGGGTCTTTCTGGGAAGGCGGCTGGACTGTGCCCAGTGCCACAACCACCCCTACGAGCCCTGGAGCCAGAATCAATTCTGGGGCATGACCGCCTTCTACGGGCAGTTGACCCGGGTCGGGGACATCAATACGGGCACCGCACCCTACAACATCATCCTGGATGACCCCGAGGGGCACGGCGTGCTGGGAAAGGGCGGACCGGTGATGCACCCCCGCAACAAGACGGAGGTTCAGCCGGCCTTCCTCAGCGGAGAGCCGGCCGGGCAGAATGGAGCCGAGGATCCACGGGCCAGCCTGGCGGAGTGGATGACCTCACCCGACCGACCCGAGTTTGCCGAGGCCATCGTCAACCGCATCTGGGGCCATTTTTTCGGAAGGGGGATCGTGGATCCGGTGGACGATTTCAAGCTGGCCAATCCCGCCACCCATCCCGACCTGCTGGCGGCTCTGGCCGAGGATTTCAGGGCCGGCGGCTACGACCTGAG